>JAFMJA010000005.1 GCA_017853735.1 Burkholderiaceae bacterium
TGATTGGCGAATAGTGATCCTCTGGCTAGCCATTTCATGGATATTTGAGCCAGCTCATCGCGAACCGACTGGCGTGTTTTCTCATTCCATAAATTGTTGACTTCTTCTGGGTCGGCTTCAAGGTCGTAAAGTTCTCCCTCATGGTCGTCCAGGTAAAGAACAATCTTCCATCGCTTATCCCTTCGCATCAGGATAAATTCGCTTCCGGTCTGAATATGATCCCGAGCCAACTCTGAATAAATTGCATCCCGCTCTTGGTAATCATTGCGTTCAGACAGAGCCCCCCACAAACTGCGGGCTTCGAAGTCCTGCGGTATATCCAGTCCAGCAGTTTCTAAAATAGTCGGGGCGACATCAAAGAGTTGTACCAATTCATTATGAACGACTGATTTGATCGGTAAATTCTTCGACCAGAAAATAAGCGGAACACGCACCACAGAGTCGTACATCGTCCACTTTTGAATGTGACCATGCTCTCCAAGGGCGTCGGCATGATCGGAGGTAAAAATGACCAGCGCGTTTTCCAGGTATCCGCGTGCATCCAGGGCTTCTAGGATTCGTCCAACCTGATGATCGATCATGCTGACATTGGCTGCATAGTGTCGTCTGAGCCGTAGCAAGTCCTGTGTGCTGACGTGGCGACGCCACGCGATCGAATCAAAATTAAATTCGATCATGTTGTCCCGTAGTTGTTGCTGCGCTCTGGGCTGTAAGCTCAGTTCTGCATCGCTGACCTTTGGCACCGGTATATCGACATGTGCGTAAGCTTGCAGCGCTTCCGGTGTTGGATCGTATGGAGGGTGCGGGCCAGGAAAGCCTATTTGCAGAAAAAGTGGGTCAGTATTCTTTCGGTCATTGATCCACCAGCAAGCCGTATCCCCAATAAAATTGTCGGGATGCATATCGGCATCCAAATGCCATTCAAACGCGCCAATTGATTCTTTATAGCCTGCCGGATCAGCGCTAAATCGGTTATAGCGGGATGGCTTTGTCAATTTTCTGGCTCTTAAGGCTTTGTCCCACTCGTCATAAATGGCGCGGTCTCGCTCTTCAAGAAATAAGGGCCGGTCCTTGTTTTCAACGATCAAGCGCTGATGGAATCCACCGGGCGCATCATAGGGATTGATATGCATCTTTCCAATATTGACGCAGTGGTATCCACTCTCCGCGAGCGTGTGAACCCAAGTGGGCTGCCATGGCTGGAAGTTGCTGAAAACCTGACAGCCATGAGGATATTTCCCGGTAAAAAGACTTGCGCGTGCCCCAACGCAAACAGGTGAATTGACAAAGCATTCTGTGAACGCGGCGCCCTGTGTGGCTAGACGATCGAGGTTGGGTGTATTCATCCAGGGCGCGTTCAACGCGCCGATGGTGTCGGCGCGCTGCTGATCGGTCATGATCAATATGATGTTGGGTTGCTGCAAGATATCAATCCAGTTTTAGCCCGGTTCCAGTGATGACCTTCCGCCATTTTTCAAGCTCATCTTTTTGAAAACTCTGAAAATGGGTAGGGCCAGCAACCACCACCTCATCTCCCTGAGCTGCGAGCTTCTGCAAAAGTGCTGGTGATTTTGCGGCGGCTGCAGTTGCCTCATGGATTTTTTTAACAATTGAATCTGGGGTACCGGCAGGCACAAAAAGACCAAACCAGGCTGAAGCAATAATGTCAAATCCAGCCTCTTTCAGGGTTGGAACGTCTGGAAAAGACTGGGACCTGGTGCTCCCAGAAGTGGCAAGCACTCGCAGGCGCCCGGATTTGACATGGCTCTGTATAACTGGGATATGGTTTTGGGTAAATTGAACCTGATTGCCTAAAAGTGCTGTCACCGCTTGAGCCCCTCCTGGGAATGGGACATGTTGGGGTGATGCATTTAGAACCTGTTTCATCAGTTCTACAGACAGATGTGGGTAAGTTCCGTTGCCATTGGATGAGTAATTGAGGTCTTTGCCACCAGATTTCATCAAGGTTAAAAATTGATCGAGCGTTCGGATAGACGAGTCTGCATGAACGCAAAGGGCTAGAGGACCTTCGGTAATCTGAGTCACTGCCACAAAATCCTTGATAGGGTCGTATCTCAGTTGCTTGTAGACCCAGGGCGCAAACGCATGCGTGGCGGCTCCGCTTAACAAAATTGTGTAGCCGTCTGCGCCAGAGCGAGCCACATATTCCGCTCCAATGGTTCCACCGGCGCCTGCCCTGTTCTCCACAATCACCGGGCTGCCAAATTGGCGAGCCAATTCATCTGCAAGCAAGCGACCAGTGATATCCACTACACCTCCGGGAGGATAGGGAACCACCAGCCTGACCACTTTATTGGGATAGGACTGGGAAATGGCTTGAACTGGTACCAGTAGGAATACCGCCAAAAGTAAAAAGCGTAGGGTCATTGCATGCTCCAAATGGATAGGCCGTGCGGGTGCTGGTTTCTCATCGTGTCACTTGGAAATTAGCGCCATTGCCATCGCTAATCCGCAAGCAAAAGAAAATGCGACTGCGATCGCTATCAAATCCTTGCGTAAGCCGCTGCCTTTGCCAAATTCAATCAGAAGCAGCCGTATGCCGCCAGCAAGATGCAAGGCCAGTAAAAGGACAAGCCCCCACTCTGCGAATTTGAAGAGCCCTTGCTCGGTGAATCGTAAAAAATCATCCAGGGCAGCAGCCCCCTTCAGCGCTTGACCTAGAGCCCAGAAATGCAGCGGAAGAAACAAGGCCAAAGCAAGTCCAGAAAGGCGATGTACCAAAAAAGCCCAGTAGGCGGCATGAGATCTGGCACGAGCATCGTTGCGGTGGATCATGGCACCACCACCGCATAAACGGCACGCAGGCCGCTCAACAGCACAAGAAGTCCAAAGAGCCGCGCAAAATTGACGGCACTTGTTTCTGTCCAGCGCAACCACTCCACAGCAATATTGCTCAGTCCAGGCGGAATATGAACGGCAGCAGCGATCACGAACACGGTGTAGAGCAGTGCAAAACCCCAGTTGCCTTGTGTTCGTCCAAGGATCTCAGCCGCGCTCAACCCCCCCTGTACGGCGTAGATCATGACTGCCAGGTGGATCAGAACACAAATGGCCAGCACCATGGCGCTCAGTCTTTGCCAATACCAACGCCGCGCTTGTGCAATATTGGTCGATAGATCTTGGCTCATCACAGTTTGCCCCTGACTGCAGCCCTGGCCGAAGCTCGCTTAAGGCCTGCAATAGAAGTGGTGGGAGACAATTTTTTCGGGCAACGTTCGCTGCATGAGCCTTGCGTGTGACAGACGTGGCAACCTGCATCCCCAGCCACTGCGCGCAAGCGCTCAGTTTGATTGATGTCGCGCTCATCATTCACCAAGGTCCAAGCCCGATTCAAGGCGGCAGGCCCCAGGTATTGCGGCCGCCAATTGACGACATCGCAAGAGGCGTAGCAGACACCGCACCCGATGCATTCGATGCCGGCATTGGCGGCACGACGCTCGACCGATTCGGGTAAAACCTTGGCAAAGGGCTCATGTCGGGTCGTGCTTCCCTTGAATTGTCCTTTGGCTTGTGCCCATTTATCAAAGAACACACTCATGTCTGTGGCCAAGTCCTTGATGACCGGCAGGTTGGCCAGAGGTGAGATTTCAAGCTGATTGTTCATGGCCACTTTGGCGACATGGGTGCGGCAGGTCCAGCGTGCCTGGCCATTTACCGTCATGGCACACGAACCACACATGCCCACTCGGCATGCAAATCGGTAACTCAAAGTCGGCTCAAGGTGGCGTTGGATGTAAGTCACTACATCCAGAACGGTTTGGCTTTCATGTCGCGGCACCAGATAGTCGCTGAATGCCCCAGATTGCTTGCCGCGCCATACCTTGACGCTGAGATTTTTTTGCATAACAGATTGATGATTGGAGGCGCTATTCTTCAAGGGATCAATAGCGCCTTTGCGGTTGCAAGTCGACCACCATCGAGGTCTTCAAAAGTGGCTTGCCCTAATGATAGAGGCCTACTTTCCACCCAGGAAAGATCCCCAAAAACACCGCGATGCAGAGCGTCTACAGTGGCTCGAAGATCAGCCGTCGTATAGGTATAAGTACCCAACAAGGTTATTTCAGCCAGCGTCAGTTTGCGCATGTCAATTTCACTGCTCCAATCCTGCAGGCCAATGTGCATGATCACCCCGCCTGGCTTGATGGCGGCAAAGGCCTGGGTGCGGGTTTGCTTGGCGCCAACAGCATCGATCACGAAATCAAATTGATTGTTCTCTAGCTCTTTTTCCCGAGGATCAAGTACCTGTATACCAGCTACCGCTTTGGCTACACTGGATCGCCTCAATGGATTGAGTTCAGTTAGCGTCAAATGCGCCGCTCCCAGATGCTTGAGCAACAAGGCGGCCAGCATGCCAATTGCGCCGCCACCAATGATCAATACTTTGGACTCATGCAGCGGTCTGGCCAGGCAGCGCAATGATAAATTGACGGCATGCCATGCAGTAGCAGCAGGCTCAGTCAGTGCCCCGATTGCTGCGGGCATATCCTGAGGCATGGAGATCAGTGATGCTGATGGGATGCTCATATATTCGGCATAAGCGCCATCCCGCGTCATTCCGACCATGGTTCGGTTGGCGCAAAGATTGTTTCGGCCTTGTACACAGTATTCACAGGTGCCACAGGTAATGAGGGGGTTGCCGGTCCATCGAGTTCCCTCAGCAAAACCATGCGCCTGACTACTTACGATTTGTCCAACAAATTCATGCCCGAGTACCAAGCCAGGCTTACGGCGTGGGTCATGGCCATGCCACGCATGCATGTCCGATCCGCAAATGCCGACAGCTTCGATTTTGAGGATCACTTCGCCAGGTCGCAACTCTGGCATGGGTCTTTCCAGATACTGGACTTCTTGGGGGCGGGTGTAGACAAGTGCTTTCATGGGGGGGTGTTGGAAGTATCCTGGATTGCATGCCGCAAGGCGTCGGCCATGCGCTGAACATCCTGGGGGGTTGATATGAAGGGCGGGGCAAGAACCAGGGTATCTCCTGGTGCACGGGTCAGGATACCGCGGGCGAATGCTGCAGCTTGGGTCCGAGCGCCTCGGCGTCCAATACCTTCCGGATCTGGAGCCAACTCGATACCAGCAGCCAATCCAAAGTTACGGATGCTGACAATACCCGGAGCATCCGACAAGCCATGGACTATTTCTTGAAAATGGGGCATCAATTCACGGACGCGTTGTAGCAAGTCTTCCTCTTCGATCACTTGCAGCATGGCCAGACCTGCGGCGCAGGCCAAAGGATGGCCAGAACTTGTATATCCATGCATCAACTCTGATAAATGGGAAGGTCCTTGCATGACAGCTTCCTGAATTTCTCTACGCAGAATCACCCCTCCCAACGGTGCAGCTCCATTGCTGATGGTTTTAGCAAACACGATCATGTCTGGCACTACACCAAGCGCCTGTGCAGCAAACATGGCTCCCAAGCGTCCAAAGCCGGTGATGACCTCGTCAAAAATAAGCAAAAGACCATGCCGGTCGCAAATTTCGCGTAAGCGTTGCAGATAGCCTACTGGCGGAACCAGGACTCCTGTGGATCCTGCAAATGGCTCGATCACGACGGCGGCAATATTCGACGCATCATGCAGTGAAATCAGCCGTTCCAGTTCATTGGCCATTTCCGGTCCGCCCGCTGGCGGTTGCCCTTTGACGAAGGCCTGAGTAGATGGATCCCAGGTCGACTGAAGATGGTCACATCGGAGCAGCGCTCCTGCAAATGCCCTGCGGTTATTGACCATTCCACCGACAGAGATGCCGCCAAAGCCTACGCCGTGAAAGCCTCTTTCGCGCCCAATGAAAATCTGTTTTTGACCTTGTCCACAGGCCCGCGAATAGGCCAGCGCAATTTTGAGGGCGGTGTCTACAGCTTCTGAACCACTATTGGTGAAAAAAATCCTGTCCAAACCAGGAGGAGAGATGGCGCCAATTCGATCAGCTAAGAGGAAGGCGCTAGGGTGTCCGACCTGAAAATTTGAAGCGTAATCCAATGTGTCAATTTGCCTTTTCATCGCCTCCGAAATCCGAGGATGACCATGTCCGGCGCCAACACACCATAGGCCAGACGTGCCATCCAGAATTTCGCGTCCGTCTTCTGTGCGATAGGCAATTCCCTTGGCTGAGTTGACAAGCCGAGGGGATGCTTTGAATTCCCTGTTCGGGGTGAAAGGCATCCAGAATGAGTCAAGCCGAGAATTCATTTTGCAGTGAAACCTCCATCAACCATCAGAGTCTGGCCAGTCACATAGGCGCTGGCCTCACTGGCCAAAAATACGCTGGTGCCATAAAGATCTGCCAGTTCTCCGTTTCGTCCCAGACAGGTCTGGTCAGAATTCTTTTTGGCGATCAAGGGATCGTTAAAAACGGAAGCGGTGAGGGCGGTTGGGAAAAAACCCGGGCCAATTGCGTTGCAGGTAATGCCCTTCGGTCCCCATTCCTGTGCAATTGCATGGGTGAGTTGAACAATGCCACCTTTGGCCGCTCCGTAAGGTGCACTGTTGGGAAAAGCCCGGTAACTTTGCAGTGAGGCAATATTGATGATACGGCCCCAATGGCGACTACTCATTCCAGGCGCCAAAGCTTGGGTCAGAAAAAAAGGTGCCCCCAGGTGCAATGCAATCTGAGTTTGCCATGCGTCGGGCGTGACTTCGGAAAATGGCTGCCGCAGATTCACCCCTGCCGCATTGACCAGGATATCGATCCCACCCAATCGCTGTTGGGCCTCAAGCGCCGCATGTTGAAGCGCAGAGACGTCAGTCAAATCAACAGAAATATGATCCGCGTGGATTCCTTCACTTCTTAAAGATTTCGCAGTATCGGCCAGTTCTTCTTCACGCCGAGCAGCCAGCATCACCTTTGCCCCAGCCAAACCCAGAGCGCGTGCCATGGCAGCACCTATTCCTGAGTTGCCGCCTGTGATCAAGGCGTGCTTGCCACCGAGGCTAAAAAGTGAAGCAATGTTCATGAGAGTGATGATTTCTCATCCGTCAGGGCTGTGAACGAGGGTAGTTTCACGGAAGGGTCGCGAGGATGGTCTGGTGCCTTGGCAGGAACGAAGGGAAGCCGTTTTTTCGCCTTGGTCGCCGTGGTGTTGGGATCTACAGCACCCCGAACGTAGCGTCGGGACGAGTCCTCAGGAGGCTGATAGTCCCACGCCGTCCAACGACCTTGAAGCAGTGACTCCTGGGCAAACAGGCGTCGACGTTGCGATTGCAGGATACGCTGTTCCAGTTCATCATAGTCCCAGCGATGAAGCAATTCATGATGCAATGAGGATTGTGTTTCCGAATGTTCAACGCGACCGGCAAGGTTGACCAGTTCGTCAGGATCGGTATTCAAATCGAACAGCATGGGCGGATCATTACGGCAATAAACGTACTTGAATCCGTCTTTTCTCAAGATACAAGCGGGAGAGTACACGCCCTCACCGAGAAACTCCATCATCACATCATCACCCCGAGCGTCCTCGGTGGCATGCAACATATTGGCCAGGCTAAGCCCGTCTATGGGGTCAACAGGTGTGATGGGATTTCCTTCAGAAACCAGATCATTGAAGGTTGGAAGTAGGTCTATCAGCGAAACACCTCGCTCTTCGGTATGACCTTTTTGAATTCCGGGTCCGGCAACGATCATGGGTACTCTGACCGACCATTCAAAAGGCTGAAACTTGAACCAAGATCCACGTTCGCCCAGCATCTCCCCATGATCGGAAATGACAAATACAAATGTGTTTTCAGTAGCTTGAATCCGATCAATGACATCCAGCAGTCTGCCGACCTGGCTGTCAAAGTAGGAGGTCATAGCAAAATATGCATGCCGAGCAACCCGTACTTGTTCCTCCGAGATGTCGTGTTCATCCGCCCGGATGGTGTAGGCATAGCGCTGTGACCAGGCATCCCGTTGCGCGATCGGTATGAAGGGAACTTTTGGCATCCGAATGCGCTGGTGATCGTAGAGGTCCCAGTACTTTTTCGTCGTTACAAAGGGGTTGTGTGGATGGGTGAAAGAGGCCCACATCAGAAAGGGGCGTCCATCGTCTTCTCTGGCTTGGTCATATAACCACTGTTCAGCGCGGTAAGCGACCTCTTCGTCGTAATCGATTTGAAGATTTCTTTCGCACAAACCCGCCTCCACGATCGATCGCAGGCTCATACGAGAAGGTGAGTAAGGTTGATGCTTCTGCGACCAGTCTGCAGTCCATCCGAAATCGGAAGGGTAAATGTCGGTGGTGACACGCTCTTCAAAGCCGTGCAACTGTTCGGCGCCAGCGAAATGCATCTTGCCAGACAGGCAAGTCCGGTACCCTGCATGACGTAGGTAATGCGCCAGTGTGAGCGAAGAGGAGGGAAAGTCAGCTGCATTGTCATAGCAGCCAACTTTTGAGGAGAGTTGGCCAGTGAGCATGGCCGCCCTAGATGGAGCGCATACGGGGTTATTGCAGTATGCATTCAAAAATGTCACACCCCGTTCGGCAAGTCGGTTCAGATGGGGCGTGACCAGGTCAGGGCCACCATACATCGGCAAAACATTAGCGGTTAATTGATCGGCTTGAATAACCAGAATATTGGGACGCTGCATAGATGAGTTTTGATTTTTATGCAAGGTTATTGCAGCTTGATACCAGCCGATTGAACAAAGTTGAGCCAATATTTGTATTCGGCTCTGGCAAAGGTTGCGAATTCTTCGACGCTAGAGCCAACTGGTAAGTCGCCCTGTCCTTCAAGCTTGTGCCTGACTTCTGCAGAGGCCAAGGCCTTTCGTGCGGATGCGTTGATACGTTCAACAATGGACATCGGCGTGTTCTTGGGCGCCCAAAGACCAAACCAAGTGGTTACATCGACACCGGCTACACCAGCCTCGTTCAAAGTGGGAACCATTGGTAGATTGGTGAGCCGCTGTTTTCCAGTGACAGCCAAGCTTTGCAGCTTTCCCGACTGGATTAACGCCATCACCAACTGCGGATTAGCCAGAATGTAATCAACCTCACTGGCCAGAAGGGCGGTAGTGGCTTGTGGGCCACCTTTATAGGGAATATGAATGACGTTGATCCCGGCAGCCATACTGAATACTTCGCCAGCAATATGCAGCGCTGTACCGTTTCCTGTGGAAGCGAAGTTCACCTTGCCAGGTCTAGACTTTGCATGTGCGATAAGTTCGTTGACATTGGCTACCGAGAACTTTGGAGACACAGTCAAGACGAGCGGGCTACTTGTTAATTGAGTGATTGGCACAAAATCGCCAACAGGATCGTATGCTAGTTTTGGATATATGCCGGCAGCAATCGCGTGGGTTGCGACTGATCCGAGCAGTATGGTGTGTCCATCGGGCATTGCACGTGCCACCAGGGCGCTACCAACGGTTCCACCAGCACCTGCTTTGTTGTCAACTATCACGGCTTGACCCAGGTCAACACGCATCTGTTCAGCAATCGCGCGAGCGACTGTATCAAGGGCACCACCCGCAGGAAATGGGACCACAATGGTCACAGGTTTTGAGGGAAAGTTCTGAGCCATTGAGCAAAAGCCCAATAAGGAAAGAATCAGTGTTAAAGCGATACGTGCTGAAAAAAGTAAGCGCATGACAACCACCTTAATAATTAAACCGAAACAGGCTGCCCTTTTAAAAAGTCTTGCCCAGGAAAATACTTGGCCAGTCGGTCATCCGCTGTGCGTGCATGCGCCTCCATCCCTTCGAGGCGAGAAATTCGTGCTGTAACCTCACCGATATCGCGTGCAGCCTCACGGGTCATGCGCTGCCAAGTGAGAGTTTTCATAAACTTGTGCACTGATAGACCGCCTGAATATTTGGCTGCCCCTTTGGTGGGTAACACATGATTGGGGCCACTGGCCTTATCCCCATAGGCCACGGTTGTTTCCTCGCCAAGAAAAAGAGAACCATAACAGGTCAGGTTAGCCAGCCACCAATCAAGATCCCTGGCGTGGACCTCCAGATGCTCGCTGGCGTAGTGGTCTGAAATGGCCGCCATCTCTTCCCGTGTATCGCATACGATGACTTCGCCATAGTCGCGCCATGCAGATCCAGCCGCATCGCGGGCAGTTGGTGGAAGAGCATCAATTAGCTCTGGCACGCGCTTCATCACTTCCTTGGCAAGGGCTGGTGAAGTGGTGAAAAGCCAGGCAGGTGACTCATGACCATGTTCGGCCTGACCGACCAGGTCGCTCGCAACAATTGCCGCATCAGCAGAATCGTCGGCGATCACTGCGACTTCAGACGGGCCGGCAAAGACATCAATGCCCACTTTTCCATAAAGGGCACGCTTGGCTTCTGCAACGTATTTGTTGCCGGGTCCGACAATCACGTCAGCTGGCTTGCCTGTAAAAAGACCGTAGGCCATAGCTGCAATGGCCTGTACGCCACCCAGGGTCATGATGACATCCGCTCCAGCTTTGTCAAAGGCATACAACAAATAGGGATGCATGGGGCCACCCCTGAAAGGACCCGAGCAAGCCACTACGGTGCTGACGCCAGCCGCCTTGGCAGTAGCTACCCCCATATAAGCTGAGGCAATATGGGCGTATCGCCCCGCAGGCGCATAGCAGCCAGCCACGTTGACCGGCACAACCCGTTGCCCAGCAATAACGCCAGGGTGTAGTTCGGTAGAAAATTCTTTTAGTGAATTGCGCTGCGCAATTGCAAAGTTGCTGACCTGCTTGATCGCGAAGTCAATATCTTTCTTGACGGTGTCCGGCACCTCCGCTGAACGCCGATCAATTTCAGCACGTGATAGCACAACTTCATTGTCCCAGCCGTCAAGTTGTTTGGCGTATGCCAATACGGCTTTCTCGCCATCTGCATTGATCGCTTCCAGCATTTCACCAACAACTTTTTGGGCGGATGCGGTTTCAGTCTCTGGTGTTTTGCTTGCTTTTTTAAGAAAAGTTGTTGTCATCGAAAGCTCCGGGATTCAATTGGAAACAGAACCAAGAGACGATGAAAATCGTCAACGTCTCTTGGTGTTCCTGGTCAATCAGTTGGTTTTGGCTGCGAATTCTCGTAGCTTGGCGTCGGCAGCAACTCGCTTCATGAATGCGTCATTGATGTAGTCAGAGGATTTCGGTGTGGCCTGCACAGCACCAGTTCCGCGCATGAATTCACCGATAGCGCCAAACCATCCATCAACCACTGAAGATCCTTTTGCGCGATCCATGTTTTGCAGTTGTTGTGTCAGATTGAAGGTTGGCCGGGTATCGAATTCTTTTTTCATCGATGCTTCGCTGATCGTTACCCCACCTTGCTCGTAGAATTTCTTCATCATGGCAATGGCTTCTGCTTTGTTGGCATTGGCCCATGACCAGCCGCGCAAATAAATGGCCAAAAACTTGGCAACGTTCTCAGGGTTTTGCTGGGCATAGTCGCCACGAACTATCAAGGCGCCAGGAACGATGGCTCCCCCCTCTTTGCCTGAGCAAAGTACACGACCGCCAGCCTTTTCTTCCAGGGTGTAGATGTTTGGCGCCCACAAGCCACCCAAGTCAGCATTACCGGATGACATGGCAGAAATGATTTCCGCCTGGCCCATGTTTTTGATTGTCACATCGGTTTTGCCAATGCCCCATTTTTTCAGGCAGGATTGGACTGCGTAGTCTCCAGTCGAATTGGATGTCAGCACAATGGTCTGACCCTTGATGGAGGCGGGGTCTTTCATGAACTTATCGGCTGTTGCCTTGCTGGCAAGCAGAGCATTACCCGCGGATTCATCATTCGTCACGCCAATGGTCTGGATTCCAAAACGCACATGGCCCAATACGGCGGGTACCGACCCTGTACCACCGACATCCCAGGACTTTGATGCAGAGGCGGCAATCTGCGGAACACCTGCAGGAAAAGTGCTGAACACTGGCTTGAGACCCAGTTCTGCCCACCAGTTCTTTTCAGTGGCGACATAAAACGGCAAGGCCCAGTAAAGGGCAGGTTGATAGCTGACCTTGATTTCGACCAATGGGGCTTGAGCCTGAATGGCTCCATGTGCACCCAATGAAAATATCAATGCAGCCAGGGTGCGACGCTTGGACATCCGAAAGATTGAGGTTGCCTTCATATCAAGTCTCCTAAGTGGTTAAGCAGGGGTTGATGATCAATGCGCTTCGGCCCCCTGTTCCTCGCGCAAAAGTTTCCAGATATGGGTTCGTAAGTGCACAAAAGAGGACTGGTCCATCACGTCTTCAATCTGTGCGAGGCTGTTCCAGGACTCTTTGTCACGTATTTGCTTGATATCGATAATCTCTCTGATTTTTCCTGGCCTTCGCGACATGACGACCACACGGTCTGCCAAGTACACCGCCTCATCGACCGCATGGGTGATGAACAGCACTGTTCGCGGGTGGCTGCGAGCCAACCGTACCAGTTCTTCTTGCATGACGACTCGGGTTTGGGCATCGAGTGCGCCGAAGGGTTCATCCATGAGCAGTACCTTGGGGTCCAGGACATAGGCTCGTGCGATGGCAACACGCTGTTGCATACCACCGGACAGCTGATGAGGGTATGCGCCTTCGTAGCCTTCTAGCCCCATCAAGCTGATGTATTGCTCAATTCTTTTGTTGCGTTCGTTGACTGGGACCTTTAATGAGATCAATCCAAATTCAATGTTTTCCCAGACTGTTTTCCAGGGGAACAGTGCAAATTGCTGGAAAACAACTGCACGGTCAGTGCCGGGGCCACGAACTTCTTGGCCGTCCACCAGGACCTGTCCACTGCTGGGCTTTTCCAGGCCCGCAGCCATACGCAGACAGGTTGTTTTGCCGCAGCCAGATGGACCAACAATGGCCACGAATTCCTGATCCTGAACTTGAAGATTGACGTCTTGCAGCGCGACGATATTCTGTTCGCTTTGACGAAAAATTCTTGTGACGTTTCTGAATTCAATCGTTGCCACTTGGTTTCTTTCTGTGAGCGTTGTACTGAATTAAAGGCCGCGTCTGGCTTCGACAACCTGTTGTAGGCGTCGAATCAGGATGTCCAGAATCAGACCGATCATGCCAATGGCAATCATTCCACTCATGACGGTTGCGGTCGAAATGCTGGCTTGGCCACGCACCATGAGATACCCAACCCCGCTGGACGCAACTATCAACTCGGCTCCTACCAAGGACTGCCATCCAAGCCCGGCTGAAATGCGCAAGCCGGAAACTATGGAAGGAAGGGCAGCTGGCAACAAGACTTGCGAGATGTTTCGCCAGTGACTTGCGCCTAATGTGCTGGCAGCCTCCAAATACCTTTTGTCCACAAACTTGGCGCCTCGGTAAGTGTTGATGAGCACAGGCGGAAAGGCACCCATGAAGATGATGAGGACAGGTCCCCCGATCCCTGTGCCAAACCATAAGGCCGCGAATGGAATCCAGGCGATCGGTGCGACGAACCGGATCGTCTCAAAAAGAGGCGTGATCAGTCGATCGATGGGCTGAAACCACGCCATCAGCAGGCCAAGCGGCAGGCCCACCAATACCGCAAAGCCAAAGCCAAGAAAGAAGCGCCTCATGCTGGCCAATACATGCTCGTGTAAAACTGCGCCCGCAAAGGGCTCTGACCAGAGAGTTACAAAGCGATCCAGAACGGCCCATGGCGTTGGAAGAAACTGAGGAGAAGTGAGGCCAGCCAGGGCTGCGGCCGTCCATAGACCCACAAAGCATATAGCCCCGAGACTGGTAAGTTGCCAGAACCGCTGTGGGCTAAGTTTTTCCTGAAGGATCACGCCATCCTCCAAGGCATGGTCCGAACTTCAATGGCGCCCAGAACCAGCGTCATCAGCCATCCAGCGAGGGCAACGCTCAACATGCCCACAAGAATCATGGCCGGGAAAATGTCTTGCGCACCTTGATTGAGAATCTGCCCAAGCCCAGCGATGGCACCTACCAGCTCGGCTGCAACCAGCGTTGTCCATGAGGCTTGGAGAGAAAGCCGTAGCCCGGTAAAAATGCTGGGTAAAGCACCAGGAATCAGGACCTCTCGCCACATCCGCCAACCGGACACATTCAGCATGGCTGCCGCTTCGAATATTGGGCGTTCGATCTGACGGACTCCGCTGAAGCTATTGATCACCGAGGGCACAAACGCTGCAACGAATATCACCAGCAGCTTTGCGGAATCGCCCAGCCCAAGCCAGACAATGGCCAGGGGAATCCAAGCCAGCGGCGGAATTGGCCGCAAAAAGAGAAAAACTGGATTTGCGATGGCCTCAACTTTGCGGCTAGCACCCATGGCCAGTCCCAATAGCACCCCAATACTGGACGAAATTGCAAATCCCATGAAGACCAGCCTAATGCTGCGCCATGCATGTTCGTGCCAAAGCGCATTGGCATAACCGCTCCATAACATCTGCTGCCATGCAGCCCAGGTCTCATGAGGTGCAGGAAACCTCATGGACGATACCCAACCGGTTCCACTGGTGAGGGCCCACCAGCAAAAAACCAGCCCGAACGCAGCCATGGCGGCATGAAGCAGCCTTTTTGCGACCAGCCAGCCTGGATTGGTGCTTGTCGTGGTCATCTCGGACTCGGCGGTATGTGGCGTCAGGTGGTTGTAAGCGCTTTCATTATTTAGCCCTAAAATCCGGTTGTCAAATTATTTTCTGTAATTTTCCCTGGTGTTTACCCTAGTAGACCCTATAGAAACGTTCACCTAAATTATTTGCAAGCGCATACATTGATTAGCCCATGTCCAAGACCCAGACGCGACCGACTATCGATGAAGTGGCAAGAAGTGCTGGCGTGTCGACCGCCACCGTGTCTCGGGTGCTCAATAAGCCGCAAGCTGTACGTGATGCCCTACGTAAACAGGTGATGGGGGCTATTTCAAGGCTTGGTTATGTGCCCGACGCGGGTGCCCGCGCTCTGACACTGCGCAGAAGCGGAACCATTGGTGCTGTTTTCCCGACTGTCGACAACGCTATTTTTGCCAAGGCGATAGATGCGTTACAGAGACGTCTTGCCATTGATGGAGTTCAATTACTCTTGGCTACCAGTGGGTACAGTCCAGAAAGTGAGATGCACGAGGCTGTCAACCTGGTGACGCGCGGTGTGGATGCTCTGGTGCTGTGCGGTTTTAGTCAGCACCCAAATTTGCTGAGCTTTTTGAACCAACGCGGATTGCCTTGTGTGCATGTCATGGGGCATCCTGGCATGGAAGGCCAGTTAAGCGTGGGCTTTGACAACGCGCGGGGCATGTACAACGCCACTCGGTATTTGCTGGACCTTGGCCATCGGCATATTGCCATGCTGGCGGGGGTCAGCAGGAACAATGACCGCGCGCGGGAGCGGATTGCGGGTTTACGTTCAGCCTTGCAGGATGCGGGCGTGGACTGGCCAGATTCGTTCTTAATAGAAAGCCCCTATGCTTTGGCGGAAGCCAGATCTGGAATGCGTCAACTCATGCAACTGAACCCTCGACCGACAGGGGTCATATGCGGCAATGATGTCCTGGCGCTTGGGGCTATGTTGGAAGCCTTCCATATGAACCTGCAAATTCCAGAGGATGTCTCTGTCATAGGTTTTGACGACCTTGAAATGTCGCGTCACCTGCGTCCTGCGCTCACGACCGTCAGGGTGCCGACTGAAAGCTTGTGGTCCAAGGCTGCCGAGCTTCTGCTGACAAAACTTCGCAATGAACCCGTGGCGATGCATACCGAAGTAGAGGTGGCATTGGTGGTTCGCGAATCTTGTGGGCCAGTGGCTCCAAAGTCAGCCAGCGCAGCCAGCTGATTTAAAACTTCTTGCCGCTACTGATCTGAAGATTCATTTTTTCGACAAAACGCTGACGTAATCGTGCGCACGGGTGTCGATGGTGGAAATGCGGTATTCCACCGGCTTGTCGGCAAAGGTCAAGGCCAGTCGATGGACTTCGATCACTGGACAGCCCACTGGCATGCCCAATACACGGGCTACAGAGCGGCCGGCTGCCACTGCCCGCGCGCGCTCCTGGGCGCGCAGGACAGTAATTCCAAAATCAGATTGGTATAGGGCATATACCGTGCTGCTTCGATTGACAAATTGGTGTTCGCTGAGATTTCTGAATTTTGCAAGCGGCAAGGTCAGCTGGTCATGAACGACCACTTGTTTATTCAACGAAAGTTTATTTTCGATTCTGAACACCTGATCACCCGGTCGAATTCTCAAAGCACGAGCCTCCGTAGGCTGCGCTTTGTCTCTTGTAAAGGAGATGCAGGCAATGTCAGGATATTCCAGTTCGCGAATCGGATGGCCTTCCTCGGGGTCCGGTCTGGGTTCGACTTGAAAAAATTGGAACATGAAGCGGGCATTGTTGTGCGGTGCGACAAAGGTTCCTTTCCCTTGCCTGCGTACCAACACATGCTCATGAACCAGTTCGTCTACAGCATGTCTCAGCGTCCCGATGCTCACCTTCATGGCGGTCGACAGTGTGGCCTCATTGGGCAAAGCCTTGCCGATCCCATAGTGACCGGCCTCGATCATTTGCTGCAGGTCTCTCTTGACCAGGCGATAAAGCGGCAATGCTTTTTGAACTGGATCCGATGGGATTTTGGCGGTCGGCATGTCTTGAAACCACTGGAGCGGCTAGAGCTTTGCATTTTATAGGTCATATAAATGACCTGGTTGACACCCGCGACTTGCGCTCTACACTACCCATCCGTAACAACTTTTAGTAGTGGATTTGCAATGATTCATTTTGTTTTGCACGACGCCAAGGACACCGTGGCTGTCGTTGTTGTGGAAGGTGTGAAAGCAGGCAATGATCTGACGGGCTGGATCATGGATGAAGACAAGACCATCCAAATCAAGGCTCAGCAGGACATTCCTATCGGACACAAAATTGCCCTGAAAGCCATGAATGTGGGCGATACCGTTTGGAAATACGGAATTGACATGGGCAAAGTGGTGGCTCCGATTCAGGTCGGTCAGCATGCGCATGTACACAACATCAAGACCAAGCGTTGGTAATTTCAGAGGAATTCATCATGTCAGTGATTAACAAAGACACCACTTTTCTGGGTTACCGCCGTGAGAATGGCCGTGTGGGCGTGCGTAACCATGTGATCATCCTTCCTTTGGATGATTTGTCCAATGCGGCAGCTGAGGCCGTGGCGCACAACATCAAGGGCGCCCTGGCGATTCCCCATCCCTACGGGCGCCTGCAATTTGGCGCAGATCTGGACCTTCATTTTCGAACTCTGATAGGCACCGGTTGCAATCCCAATGTGGCAGCCGTGGTGGTGATTGGTATCGAGGACGGATGGACTAAAAAAGTGGTTGATGGCATTGCCATCACCGGTAAACCCGTGACCGGATTTGGCATCGAAGGGCATGGCGATCATGAGACCATCATGAAGGCCAGCAAGGTGGCGCGCGAGTATGTCCAGTGGGCCAGCGAAAAGCAGCGTGAAGTGTGCGGCATTTCCGAGCTTTGGGTCAGTACGAAGTGCGGAGAAAGCGACACTACCAGTGGATGCGGAGCCAACCCCACGGTTGGAAATGCATTCGACAAACTGCATCCCTTAGGTAATTACCTCTGCTTTGGCGAAACCAGCGAAATCACTGGTGGCGAAAGCATTGTTGCCGCCCGATGCAAGACGCCTGAAGTGGCAGACAAGTTCATGTTCATGTTCAATCGTTATCAGGACATGATCAACCGTCATAAAACCACTGATCTGTCCGAGAGCCAGCCGACCAAAGGCAATATTGCGGGTGGACTCACTACCATCGAGGAAAAGGCACTTGGCAACATCCAGAAGATCGGTAAAAAATGCACTGTGGATGGCGTCATTGACAAGGCTGAAATGCCTAGCCATTCTGGCTTGTGGTTTATGGATTCATCCTCCGCAGCCGCTGAAATGGTGACCTTGTGTGCGGCTTCAGGTTACGCGGTGCACTTTTTCCCGACCGGACAGGGCAATGTTATTGGAAACCCGATCCTGCCGGTCATCAAGATCTGTGCCAATCCGCGCACCGTACGGACCATGAGCGAACATATCGATGTGGATAGCTCTGGATTGCTGCAACGTGAGATTACCCTGGATCAGGCGGGTGACAAATTGCTGGAGTGCATGCTACGTACTGCCAACGGCCGATTGACTGCCGCAGAAGCATTGGGCCATCGGGAGTTTGTGCTCACCCGTCTGTACGAATCAGCCTAGGCGGCGCATGGCACGCATTGTCATCAGCGAGTTTATGGACGAACGTGCCGTAGCGCAATTAAGCGCTCGGCACGACGTTCTTTACGACCCTAAGCTCGTTGACGATCAGTCACGTTTGCTGGCTGAGGCTAAAAATGCCGAGGCACTGATCGTGCGCAACCGAACCCAGGTGCGTGGCGAACTGCTGGCAGCACTTACCCAGTGCCGCGTCGTCG
The DNA here is from genome assembly GCA_017853735.1 of Burkholderiaceae bacterium. Taxonomy (GTDB): domain Bacteria; phylum Pseudomonadota; class Gammaproteobacteria; order Burkholderiales; family Burkholderiaceae_C; genus Hylemonella. Next base: position 18,355 of record JAFMJA010000005.1, read on the forward strand.
GACGCTTGGGCGTGGGGCTGGACAACATCGATGTGCCGGGCTGCGAGACGCGCGGCCTTCAGGTCATACCCGCAACGGGCGCTAATGCCTTGTCGGTAGCTGAATATGTCATCACGGCCGCCATGATGCTACTGCGAGGTGTTTATCAATCCAGCGCTGCAGTGGCCCTAGGCCAGTGGCCACGAAATGCGCTGGCTAACGGCCGCGAGACGGCGGGTAGCACACTGGGCATCATCGGATTTGGATCTATAGGTCAGATGGTGGCGCGTCTTGCGCGCGGTTTGGGCATGCAGGTCATTGCATTTGATGCGATGTATGACCGCGATGCGTCTGTATATGAAGAATCCGGTGTCAAGTGTGCAGGGCTCCTCGAAGTGATTGCTCAGTCGGATGTGCTTACCCTTCATGTGCCTCTGGTAGAGGGCACCCGTGGCTTGTTCAACGCAGAAAGAATTGCCTTGATGAAGCCAGGTGCTATTCTGATCAACACCTCACGCGGGCATATTGTTGACATGGCTGCGCTGGTGTCTGCGCTCAGGTCAAATCATCTGGGAGGGGCGGCGATAGATGTCTTTGATGTCGAACCTTTGCCAGCCTCTGAATCGCTGCAAAATTGCCCCAATCTGTTGTTGACGCCGCATATTTCGGGTGTCAGTGCCGAATCGAATGAGCGGGTATCTTTTTTGATTGCAGATAAAGTCATCGAATACCTGGATCGATAATGCCCAAAATTTCAATGCAGGAGGCCATTGTGCTCGTATCGAGCGCCTTGGCCCGTGCCGGTGCCAGCCAGGGGATGGCTGATTCAACTGCCAGGTCACTGGTGTTGGCTGAAGCCCAGGGCCTCGGTTCGCACGGATTGAGCCGTGTAGGGCAATATGTCACCCACTTAAAAAATGGTCGGGTCAATGGTGCAGCTGTTGCTTCCCTCAGTCGGCGCAAAGGTGGTGCATTGCTGATTGATGCTCAGGAGGGATTGGCATTCCCCGCCTGTGCATTGGCAGTGGCCGAGGCGATTGCTGCAGCAGCTGAATTTGGTGTTTCATTTGCGGGTGTGGTTCGAAGTCACCATTGCGGGGTGGTGGTAGATCATCTGCGGCCAGCGGCAGCGGCCGGCATGGTGGGCATTGGTTTTGCTAACTCGCCATCAGCCATGCCCGCGGCTGGTGGCCGGCATGCAATTTTTGGCACCAATCCGATTGCTGCAGTCTTCCCCCGGCGAGGTGCTGATCCGCTTCTGGTGGACCTCAGCCTGAGCGAGGTTGCACGTGGGAAACTGATGGTGGCTGCCAAGGAAAACAAGCCCATTCCCCAGGGCTGGGCACTGGACGCGCAAGGGCTGCCAACCACAGACCCTAAAGCAGGCTTGGCCGGCTCCATGTTGCCGATTGGGGCGATCTCTTCCACCAAGGGGGCCATGCTGGCACTTGTGGTTGAACTTCTTGTGACAGCGCTGATTGGCGCAAACTATGGCTTTGAAGCTTCCAGCTTTTTTGTCGATGAGGGAAACCGCCCTGGCATCGGCCAAGCTTTCATGATTTTGGACCCCGGTGCTCTTGCCGGCAACGATGGCTATTACCAGCGCATCGAGGTATTGATCCAAGAAATGCTCAAGGACGAGGGAGTCAGACTTCCAGGCGCCAGGCGAGAAAATCTACTCAAGCTTGCCCGTGAAAATGGATTGTCGCTCTCGGACGATATGCTTCATGCGCTTCAGCAGTAGATCACTGAAGATTAAAAAATTTGTGGTAGTTGGATTGATCCGCCGGGTGGTGTTGGCCGGTAGCCCGTCCGCCTAATATTGGGGAACCCATTTGAAGACCTTGTCCGAACTACGGTCGCGAAGATGGTTCGCAGACCAGGGAATGCGCGGGTTTGCCCATCGCCAGCGTATGCAGCAGCAGGGCATCCGGCGAGAAGACATCATGGATCGTCCTATGGTGGCAATCATCAATACCTGGAGTGATTTGTCACCCTGCCATGCGCACTTGCGTGAACGGGCTGAAGCGGTTAAGCGCGGCGTACTGATGGCTGGTGGCTATCCGGTGGAACTGCCCGCCATGAGCCTGGGTGAGGTCATGGTCAAGCCAACAACCATGCTCTACCGCAATCTTCTCGCCATGGAGGTGGAAGAACTTCTCCGTAGTCTTCCTTGTGACGGTGCTGTCATTTTGGCTGGATGTGACAAGACTACACCGGGCACCCTGATGGGCGCCATCAGCATGGACCTGCCATTTATTTTTTGCCCAGCAGGTCCAATGTTGAATGACCGTTATGTGAGGGATGGTGTTTCGCGCATCGTTGGTGCTGGAACCCACACCCGAATTTTCTGGGATGAATATCAGGCCGGAAACATCGACGCCAATGAAATGGAGCATCTTGAGTCTCGAATGACGCGTTCTCCCGGTACCTGCAATACCATGGGTACTGCTTCAACCATGACCTGTCTTACCGAGGCGCTGGGGTTGACGCTGCCAGGCGCCAGCGCAATACCCGCCATGGATTCGGCGCATGCGCGCATGGCAACCGACTGTGGTGAACGAATCGTCGGCATGATTTGGGAGGACTTGAAGCCCTCAAGGCTGCTGACCAAGGGCAGTTTTGACAATGCCATGGCTGTGCAAATGGCCTTGGCAGGCTCTACCAATGCGGCGATTCATCTCCTAGCCGTGGCACGCCGCGCCAATATTGCCCTAACACTTGATGCGATGGATACCATGGCAAGGCAAGTGCCGGTCCTGGCTAACCTATTTCCCAGCGGCGATCGATTGATGGAGGATTTTTATTATGCAGGAGGCTTGCCGGCATTGATGGAAGTCATCCGCTCGAAACTGAGCACTTCTGAGATGACGGTCACTTCTCGCACCGTGGGGGAAAACATTGCGGCCGCAAAAGTTCTTGATCCTGTGGTGATCAGGCCTCTAGAGCAACCGGTCACTTCAGCAGAAGCCTTGGCGGTTTTGAAGGGTAACCTGGCTCCCAATGGCGCGGTTATCAAGCCAAGCGCGGCCAGTCTCAAGCTGATGCAGCATACCGGACGCGCCCTGGTCTTTGACAGCCAGCCTGAAATGCTGGCAGCCATCGCAGACGAAAGCCTGGACTGTGACGAAAACACGGTATTGGTGCTGCGCAATGCGGGACCTATCGGAGCGCCCGGCATGCCTGAATGGGGTAATCTCCCAATTCCAAAGAAGTTGCTCAGAATGGGTGTTCGAGACATGCTTAGGCTCAGTGATGCGCGCATGAGTGGCACGCATTACGGAACCTGTGTTCTCCACATCTCGCCAGAAAGTGCGGTTGGAGGACCCCTGTCATTGGTGGAATCGGGAGATTTGATCGAACTCGATGTAATGAGCCGTAAGCTTCACCTGCATGTCGAGGAAACCGAGTTGCAACGCAGACGCGCGAATTGGCGCTCAAAAGCGTTCGACTATCAACGCGGATTCGTGCATCTTTATCAAAAGCATGTCACACAAGCCCATGAGGGATGCGACTTTGATTTCATGCAGGGCACCCAAACCACTCCTGAACCGGTAATTTTTTGATGAATAACCCATTCCTTCATATGCTTTCGCGGTCCGATCTGCCAGGGCCCTTTCCGGTTGGAACTTGGCTGATGTCCTCTAGCCCTCTGGTCGCAGAGGCCTTGGGGTGTGCTGGCTTTGACTGGGCGGTGGTAGACATGGAGCATTCACCAGTCGACGTGGGCGACCTGGTCCACTTGCTGCAGGCAATTTCTGGGACTGCCATGTTGCCGATCACGCGTGTACCCTGGAACGACCCGGTCGTGGTCAAGCGTGTACTGGATGCCGGGGCGCGCACCCTGATGTTCCCATTTATCCAGAACGCGCTTGAAGCGCGTCAGGCGGTTTCTGCATCGAAATACCCCCCTGAAGGTTCCCGTGGCATGGCGGCCATGAGCCGGGGATCGCGTTTTGGAACCACCAAAGATTATTTCAAGATTGCCAATCAATCGGTGAGTGTGATTTTGCAAGTAGAGACTGTCAAATCGATGTCAGTAATTGAAGAAATTGCTGAAACCGAAGGCGTGGATTCGATTTTTATAGGTCCTGGAGATCTCAGCGGTGACATGGGGCATATCGGTAACACCATGCACCCAGAGGTGATGGAGTTGATGAGCCAGGGAGTCCAAGCCTGCCACCGAAGTGGTAAATCTGTTGGGACGGTGGGGGGCTCCCCAGAGGCTGTGGCCGCTTACCGGAAAGCGGGATTCGACTATATTGCCTGTGGCTCAGATCTCGGTCTCTTGATGAAGCAGTGCGCAAGTCATTTATCGGCTTTAAGAGAAAAATAAACAAACCCAACCTGAATCGACAACCCAAGGAGCTCAAGTCATGCGATCCATCAATTTCAAAAATTCAGCCCTTTTAAGCAGTGGTCGACGAATTCTTGCTGTGGCATTGATTGCAGTGCCCGTGCTTGGCCTGTTGTTCACCGAACAAGCGCTTGGCCAAACCTGGCCTGCCAAGCCAATTAAGCTAATTGTGGGCTTCCCACCCGGCGGCGGAATTGACATTGTTGCGCGAAATTTGCAGCCGGGCTTGCAAGAAGCATTGGGGCAGTCCGTGATCATTGAATACAAGCCAGGAGCGGGTGGCGTCTTGGCTGCCAGCGAGTTGTCTCGTACAACGGCTGATGGCTATACCCTGTTGGTGGCCAATATCGGCCCATTTATTCTGGCGTCAAACATGATGTCCAAGCGCCCGTTTGATTCCACCAAGGATTTTTCTTGGATTAGCCAGACCTCTGGTTCGGGCTTTGTCGCTGTTGTACCCGCGAACCATCCTGCCAATAATCTTGCGGAATTTGTGGCTTGGGCCAAGGCCAATGCCGACAAGGCCAACTATGCATCTGGAGGCAGCGGCTCGATCACCCATCTCAATGGAGAATTACTCAACCAGATCACCGGTCTGCGTTTGGTTCATGTGCCTTACAAAGGATCGGCGCCAGCTGTACAGGACCTGATTGGTGGGCAAACCCAGTTGCTGGTGGATGTCGCATCGGTTCTCCTGCCGCACATTCAAAGCGGCAAATTGAAAGCCATCTATGTCACGGATTCCCAACGCCAGCCCCAACTGCCCAATGTGGCTACGGCTCGAGAGGCGGGGTATCCAGGCTTGGAAACTTCTGGTTGGCAGGGAATCGTCGGCCCAGCTGGAATTCCTAAAGAGATTGTCAACAAAATAGCCAAGGCTGTGCAGGCCACCCTTGCGCGTCCAGAGGTCAGGCAACGTTTTGCCCAGACCGGTTCCAATGTGATGGAGCGCGGACCTGAAGAGTTCAACGCTTTCATCGCTTCAGAAATCAACCGCTGGGTTCCTGTCATCAAGGCCTCTGGAGCCAAGCTGGATTAGGGGCTTTGGGCGCCAAGCCCTGGGCCCTCAAGATTGACGGTACCACCTGAAAAGTGCTTCACTTGTCCTATGGACCAGTGCAGATGTTTTGTCAGCCATGGGTTTGTCTGCAGCGTTATGAGCCGATGAATCGAATTTGCTTAGCTGTTTTAAGCTGCCTGTTTTTGTTAAGCCCGTGTCAATCGGCTTCACTCGAAGGTTTGTCCTTTGCGGATAAGGTTCGTTTAGCTGAAACCGAATTGAGCCTCAATGGTTTGGGGGTGCGTGGCATTTTCATCTTCAAAGCCTACGTGGCTGGCTTGTACTTGCCAGTGAAGACCAGTCAGTCTCGCGATGCCATGTCGCAACAAGGTCCCAAGCGGATTGAATTGCAAATGCTGATGGGTGTTGGCGCAGAGGATATCCGCAATGCGCTGGTGGACGGCATGCGCAAAAACGTGTCCGAAGCGCAATGGTCACAGATGCAGGAGCGAGTCTCAAGGTTCTCCAGCACCATCATGGCGCTGGGAAACGCCCAGCGAGGCGACACCATCACGCTTGATTACCTGCCTGCGCAGGGTTTGCTTCTGTCGGTCAATCAACTGAGCAAGGGTCAGCCGATCACTGGCCAGGACTTTTTCAATGCGCTGCTGGCCATTTTCATTGGCGACGATCCGGTGGACACCCGGCTTAAAAACGGCTTGCTTGGCCTCTAGAATATATTTGTTCAATTTCTTTCAAGCTGCCCAGGAGAAAACTCACATGTACCGTCGATCTTTATTCGCCGCAAGTCTGCTATTGATTGCAAATACCTTGGCCATGGCGCAGGGTTACCCCAGTAAAGTCGTCAAATTACAGGTGCCATTTGCACCGGGGGGAACCACCGACATTGTTGCGCGAGTCATTGCCGAGCCGCTGGGCAAGGCGCTTGGCCAGCCGGTGGTCGTTGAAAACAAGGCAGGTGGCGGAGGGGTGGTCGGGGCCTCGGAAACTGTCAAAGCCACGCCTGATGGCTATTCTCTTGGCATGGCGACGGTATCCACCACGGCCGCCAACCCTGCGATCAATCCAAAAATTCCCTACAACCCGGTGACCGATTTCACCCCTGTCGTCAACATCGCAGCCACCCCCAATGTCATCGCTGTCCACCCAAGCTTTCCTGCGAAAGACTTCAAGAGTTTTCTCGCCGCGTTGAAGCAGTCACCGGGCAAATATTCCTATGCTTCCTCCGGAACCGGCGGAATTGGCCATCTGCAGATGGAACTTTTCAAAAGCCAGACCCGTACCTTCATCACTCACATCCCATACCGAGGCGCTGGTCCTGCTCTCAACGATACGGTTGCGGGTCAGGTGCCAGTGATTTTCGATAATCTGCCCTCGGCATTGCCTTTTATTCAAAGCGGCAAGCTGGTGGCGATTGTGGTGGCTGCGCCCAGTCGTCTGGCCCAGCTTCCCAACGTTCCTACTTTCAAGGAAGTAGGCCTGGAGCCTGTGAACCGAATGGCCTATTACGGGATTCTGGGGCCCAAAAATTTGCCGCAAGAGGTTGTTGACAAGATCAATGCTGGTACCCGCAAGGCCCTGGAGGAGCCGGCAGTGAGAAAGCGTATTGAGGATACTGGATCTATTGTGATAGGGAACTCTCCAGCGCAGTTTGCTGATCAA
>JAFMJA010000158.1 GCA_017853735.1 Burkholderiaceae bacterium
GCAATTGAATGTGCAGACCTATTTTTTCCGTCGCACCAATATGAATGCGCTCGGCCAGCCGCGCAGCTGGACCGATCACTTGCTCTGGCACCATTCAGCCCATACGATTGACTTGTTCGCCTACCAATGCGGTAGCCCGGTGGTCAAAGCCCATGCAGTGCAAGGACCTATTCATCCCACCCTGGGCATTGCCATGGATATGTCGATTCAGCTCAAGGCAGCCAACGGTGCCATCTGCACCCTGAGTCTTTCTTTCAACAACGATGGCCCATTGGGGACGTTTTTCCGTTATATCGGCGATACCGGCACTTATATTGCCAGCTACGATGACCTGTTCAATGGCAACAACGAAAAAATCGATGTCAGCCAGGTCGCTGTTTCCATGAACGGCATTGAGTTGCAGGACCGCGAATTTTTTGCGGCCATCCGGGAAGGGCGTGAGCCCAATTCCAGCGTGGCCCAGGTTCTGCCTTGCTACCAGGTGATGCAGGATCTTGAACATCAGCTCAATGCGGCCTGATAGCAAGCCATCAGGCCCCTGAAATCTTTTCCCATGGCCTGCATGCGTCCGCAACACCAGTGCAGGTGAGTCAATTGCCAATGAATCAACAAGATGTTCTGATTGTGGGCGCTGGCCCTGTGGGCTTGACCCTGGCCATCGATCTGGGTAAGCGCGGCATCCACTGCACCCTGATTGAACAGAAGCCCCAGCCTCAGTTTCTGCCCAAGATGGAGCGCGCCAACGCCCGCACCATGGAGATGTATCGCCGCATCGGCCTGGCAGATCCCATCCGTCAGGCTGGACTGCGCGGCGATTGCCCCATGGATGTGTATGTGGTGCTGAGCATGAACCAACCGCCGCTACTGCGCTTGAACTATCCGTCTGTGGATGAGGCGAGGGCGCAGTACCGGGCGACCAACGATGGCACCGGAGCCTTGGAGCCCTACCAGCTGATTTCGCAATACACCCTGGAGCCCCTGCTCAAATCGATTGCCGAGAGCCTGCCCACCGTGACGGTGCGCTTTGGGGTTGAATTCGTCGAGTTCAAGCAGAGTGAGCAAGGGGTCACGGCGACGCTGAGCGCCGGCGGGCAGACCGAGACTCTGCAGGCTGCGTACTTGGTTGGGTGCGATGGCGGCGCCAGCACGGTGCGCAAGCAACTGGGCATCAAGCTGCGCGGCGAGGGCAATCTGATGGAGCTGCGCCAAGCTCTGTTTCGCTGCGACGAGCTGTTTGACCGATTGCCAGTGGGCAATGGCCCTGGCCGCGGTCGTCACTATCATGTGGCTGACAACAAGGCCAGTTTTTTGATCATGCAAGACTCCACCCGGCACTGGACCTTGCACTCGGTGGTGGGCTCAGACGAGGAGATGAAGGCGCAGTTTGAAAAAGTCATCGGCTTTCCGGTCCAGTATGAAATGTTGTCCTGTGCGCCCTGGCGGCAAAATCTTCTTCTGGCGGATCGCTACCGTGATGGCAGGGTTTTCATCGCCGGCGATGCCGCGCACCTGGTCATTCCCACAGGGGGGCTGGGAATGAACACCGGGGTAGGTGATGCATTTGACCTGTCCTGGAAGCTGGCTGGCACCTTGCAAGGCTGGGGCGGGCCGGGCTTGCTGGATTCCTACGAGCACGAGCGCCGTCAGGTCGGTGAACGCAATATCGGCGCCTCGCGTTACGCCTCGCTGGGCCGACGCAAATGGCGCTCCATGTACAGACCCAACATCGGTGAGAACACCCCTGAGGGAAAGCAGAACCGTGACAACCTGGCCCGGGTGGCTGATGTCGAGCAGCGCAAGACCAATGAAATGTTTGGCGCCGAAATGGGCTACCGCTACGTTGACTCCCCGATCATCATGGATATCCCTGGTGGGCCCGAGCACCTGTTCCGGGAGTATGTTCCCACTACCTGGCCGGGTGCGCGGCTGCCCCATGTCTGGCTCAACAATGGAACTGCGATGCAGGATCTTATTGCGACCCAGGGCTTCACCCTTTTGCGGCTTGGCGCCAACCGTGCCGATACCACTGGGCTCGAGCAAGCCCTGCAGGCGCACCGTGCGCCCTTGACGGTGCTGGATGTGCCCGACCAGGTGGCGCGGGACCTTTATGGCTTTGATCTGATCCTGTTACGCCCGGACATGCACATTGTGTGGCGCGGCCAGCAGCCTCCCGAAGATCCTGCACAGGTGGCTGCTGTGGCCACCGGACATTGATCAGGTTGTCCTGGCAGTGGCATGATCAGCACCGAGGCAGTTGCCATTAGGCGTTTTTCAGCCACCTATGCGCCTGAAATTGTTGAGCCCCTGAAACAGCAAACCAGCCAGATCAACTGAAAGGAAAATCATGAATACCCGGCGTTCCATCTTGCTCAAGTCATCTGTGCTTGCCAGCGCCTTGCTTGCTGGACTTGCCAAGGCGCAGAAAAGACTGGTTCGCATGATTGTTCCGATCACGCCGGGCACCACTCCCGACCTGATCGCCCGCTCGATCGGGCCCATCATGCAGTCCAAACTCGATGCCAGCTATGTGGTGGAAAACAAGCCTGGCGCTTCCGGCATGATCGGCATGGACTTTGTGGCCAAGTCCAGCGACCCGGGCACCCTGCTGGTGGTCCCGGCCACCACGGTGACACTGCCACTTTTCTACAAGAACATCGATTTTGATGTGATCAATGGGTTCACGCCCATCACCCAGGTGGTCTCCAGTGCGTTTGTGCTGGCGGTTCATCAAAGCGTACCGGTCAAAAATCTGCAGGAATTCATTGCCTGGGCCCGAGCCGGCAAGGGGCTGTTTTACGCCTCACCAGGCAACGGAACCCACCACCACCTGTGCATGGAGCTGCTCAAGCAGACCGTCAACATTCAACTGGAACACGCGCCTTACAAGGGCGCAGCGCCAGCCATCAATGACCTGCTGGGCGGCCAGATCCCGACCATGTTCCTGCCCATTCAGACCGGCGTCGCACAGCAGCGCGCCGGGCGCATCCGAATCATTGGCAGTTCGCTCAAAGACGGTCACCCCGCGTTTCCGGATATTCCATCCCTGCATGAACTGGGCGCCAAGGATTTCAATGTCGATCCCTGGTTTGCCATCTGGGGCACACCCAAAATGCCCGCGGCTTTGGTAGAGCAATACCGTCAGGCCATTGTGGCTGCCCTGGATGATCCGGCCGTTCGGGACAGCCTGACCAAGCAGGGCCTGATCATCAAGACGGGGTCGCCGGCTGAATTGCTGAGCATGACCAAGGCCGAATCAGCGCTTTGGACGCGCATGGTCCGCAACAGCAATATCAAGCCAGAGTGACTTCCAAGATGCAATTCAGACAGTTAGGCCCCTTCAAGGTTTCCGCAGTCAGCCTGGGCTGCATGAATATTTGCCATGCCTATGGCGCGCCCATCCCTCAAGACCAGGCTGAGCGGCTGCTGCTCAGCGCGTTTGAACTTGGCGTTAATCACTTTGACACCGCTGCCATCTATGGATTTGGCGTCAGCGAGACCATTGTGGGCCGCACATTTGCCCGTCACCGCGACAAAATCGTGCTGGCCAGCAAGGGCGGCATGGCTGGGGTGGATGTGTCGGGTGATGGCAAGTTGGTGCGTGTCATCGACGGTCGCCCCGAAGCCTTACGCAAGAATGTGGAAGACAGCTTGCGCCGCTTGCAAACCGATGTGATCGATTTGTATTACCTGCACCGCTGGGACAAAAAAGTACCGGTGGAAGACAGTGTGGGCGAGATGTCCCGTATGGTCGAGCGTGGGTATGTCCGTACCCTGGGGCTCAGCGAAGCCTCGGCAATCACTTTGCGCCGCGCCCACAAGGTGCACCCGATCACGGCCTTGCAGACTGAATATTCGCTCTGGACACGCAATCCGGAAATTGCAGTGCTCCAGGCCTGTCGGGAGCTTGGCGTAGCCTTTGTGGCCTTCAGTCCTGTGGCACGGGGATTCCTGTCCAGTTCACCACCCGATGTGGGCGCCCTGGATGCGAAAGACATCAGGCGGACCATGCCGCGCTTTCAGCCAGACAATTGGGCAGCCAACCTCAAGCTGCTGCCAGACTACCAGGCGCTGGCTCAGCAAGCCGGCTGCACGCCAGCCCAGCTGGCCATCGCCTGGCTGTTGCACAAGGCACCGCACCTGATTGCGCTGCCCGGCACCTCCAGTCTGGCGCATTTGCAAGAAGATCTGGCCGCAGCCGAAGTTCGGCTCAGCCAGGCGGTGATGGACAAGGCTGATGCGCTGATCAATCAGCACACGGTGACTGGCCTGCGCTACAGCGCGCAATCTGAAAGTGAAGTCGATACCGAGACTTTTCCTGCAGGCGCAGCATGACATTGCCCACCTTGATGCTGCTGCCCGGGCTGAATTGCGATGCCGAAGTCTGGCAGCCACAAATTGAGGCTTTGCAGCACCAGGTCAATGGCCATGTGCCCGCCTGGGGCCTGCGCGACTCCTTGCACGACATGGCCGAGCAGGTGCTGCAGTAGGCTCCAACCGAGCGCTTCAATCTGGCTGGCCACTCGATGGGCGGTCGCGTGGCCCTGCAGGTCATGCGGCTGGCGCCGCAGCGGGTGCAACGACTGGCCTTGCTCAGCACCGGCACTCACCCTTTGCCCGAAGGAGCAGCCGGGCAAAAGGAGAGGCAAGGCCGCATGGACCTGCTTCAGATCGCCAAATCGCAGGGCATGCGCGCCATGGCCCAATCCTGGGCGCGCGGTATGGTTCACCCGGACCGGCTGGACACGCCGTTGTATGAGGCGGTGCTGGCTATGCTGGAACGAGGCAGCCCGGAACAGTTTGCCGCCCAGATCAAGGCCTTGTTAAACCGGCCAGATGCTTCGGAACTGCTGCCTGCCATTGCCTGCCCCACCCTGGTGCTGACCGGTCGCGAGGACAGCTGGGCTGGCCCGGCGCAGCATGAGACCATGGCCGCCGCCATCCCGGGCGCCACCCTCACCATCGTGGAACATTGCGGCCATATGTGCACCATGGAGCAGCCTGAGGCGATCAGCCAGGCCCTGGCGCAATGGCTGGCTCAGCCGGTGTAGGTGAAGCCTTCAGGAATTGGCAGCTTGGGCGGCAGGGTCTGCGGGTGCCGGATTGGGCAGTTGCCCAGCCAGATACACGGTCTGGGTCGGAAAGGCAAACTCGATGCCCTGCTCGGCAAACACACGCACCAATTCAAGGTTGATGGCTTGCTGGATGTCCATGAACTTTGAATAATCGGGGCTCAGCACAAAGTACACCGCTTCAAAGTCCAGGGAGGAAGGGCCAAAGGTCTTGAAGTGTGCCCGTTCGAAGCGCACACCCTCCTGGGATTCAATGGCGGATCGGATCCACCCGGCTATCTGGGCCAGTTTCTCGTGGGGGGTGTCGTAGGTCACGCCCAGGGTGAAAAGGGCACGTCGTTCTTCCATGCGCTTGTAATTGTGGATGCGGCTCTTGAGCAGGTCATTGTTGGAGAAAACAATCTGCTCACCACTTAGGGCACGGATACGGGTGGTTTTCAGCCCCACATGTTCCACCTTGCCGGCCAGGCCATCGACCACGATCGAGTCGCCAATCACAAAGGGCTGGTCCACCGCAATCGAGAGCGAGGCAAACAGGTCGCCCAGGATGTTTTGCACCGCCAGGGCCACCGCGACACCGCCAATGCCCAGGCTGGCCACCAGGGCAGTGACATTGAGTCCCAGGTTGTCCAGTACCAGCAGCGCGACCAGGCTCCAGAGCACCACCCGTCCGAGAAAGGACAGCAGTGAGTGGGTCATGGCGTGTGCGCCGTCAAGCTCGGAGCCGGTGCTCAGGAAGCGCTTGCGCAGCCAAAAGTCCAGCACCTGTCCGGCCCATAGGCCCGACTGCAGCAGCAGCAGAACCAGAAAGACCTTGTCGGTCATTTTGTGCAGCGCGGGTGAGAGGTTGAGGAACTGCACCGCGATATAGATGCCCACCGCCATCGACAGCAGAACGCGTGTGGCCGACACCACCGACATGAACAACTGCACAGCAAGGTTGTCAGGCTGGCTCATGCGTTTGAGGCGGCGCAAGATCAAGCGCCTTGTCAGCTCGAAGGCCAGCATGGCGCAGACCAGGGCGGCCAAAGCCAGAAGCCAGTCCTGGGTTGTGTTCGCGCGCAGGAATTGATGAAGCTGATTCATTGAAATAGCGGCAAAGTCAGGACATCGCTATATCTTCATTGTAGGGAATTGGTTCGCGATAAGATGAATCGTAAGCCATCGCAAAGCCTCATGACCTCCTTGGGTCAAGCCACAGCGGATATCGACATGAATCAAGACCTGAAAGACCTGACGCAATCCCTGCGCGAATTTGCGCGCGAGCGCGAGTGGGAACAGTTTCATTCCCCCAAAAATCTGGCCAGCGCGCTGGCGGTGGAAGCGGCTGAGCTGTTGGAAATTTT
>JAFMJA010000159.1 GCA_017853735.1 Burkholderiaceae bacterium
GCTGGAACATGGTCAGGAACGTACTGGTGACTCAGGAACGCGCAGCGACTAACGGTTAGGGGTGAAAAAAATCAGTCATTCAACAAGAGGCTGGCCTTGAAGCAATTAGCTCTTGGTCAGACGCCTGGAGAGAAGGCGAAAATTGACAATCCACTATGATAGGGATCAAAGGTTTTTGTGCCATTGACTGCGGTCAATTTTTGAAATTTTGGCTTGTTGACATACCAAAGCTCTTTGGCCTAGCAACCCAGACCCATGACTGCAATCGCCCTCCACCCTGAACGGAACATCATCCGGGTTCAGCTTCAGCAAAATGCCCTGCTCTCCAGCATGGATGAGCCCTCTTTTGCCGAGCTAGAAGCCCAATTGTCGGTGGTGGATTGCGCCAAAGGAAACTTCATGCTGCGCCAAGGCGTTCACGACATGGAGCAGTACTTTATTTTGGACGGCATACTCAAGCGGGTAGTGGCCAACGCAGAAGGCAAGGAAATGATCCTGCGCTTTGCCGCCGAACGCGATATGGAGACCAGCTACGCTGCGTGGCGACTTAAAACTCCGACGCCTTACAACATCGTCTCGGTCACCAAGGCTCGGGTGGTCAAGCTGCCCATGCCGCAGTGGATCGATTTCATGGAGCGTCACCCGGCTGTCAAACATCAGTTTGAATACGATGTGATGAGCCTGATGAGCGAAATCATGGCCCATACCATCACCTTGCATCTGCTCGATGCGCCTGGGCGTGTGCGCCGATTCATGCGCAAGCATCCCGAGCTGTTTGAACGCATCCCCAAGAAGGAACTGGCGGCCTACCTCAACTTGTCGGCCGAGACCCTCAGTCGGCTCAAGCAGCGAGGAAAAATTTAAATTTTCCCTCGCTAGCCCCATGCTCGGCTAATCTTTTCTTCCCGGCTTGAGTTGGCCCAAGACCCTGGAAATCAGTGGCCAGAACAGCATGATCAGGGCCAGTCCGGTGATGCTACCCACCAGGGGATTGGAGAACATGATGCCCAACTCGCCCTGCGATACCAGCATGGCCTGACGGAAAGAGTCTTCAGCCTTGTCGCCGAGCACCAGAGCCAGCACCAGGGGCGCCAGCGGATAGCTGAGCTTGTTGAAGACATAGCCAACCACGCCAAACAAGAGCATGAACCAGATGTCCAGCATGGCGTTATGCACGGTGTAGGCACCGATGGCACAAATCACGATGATGATAGGCGCAATGATCGAAAACGGAATGCGCAGGATTGAGGCGAAGAGGGGAACGGTGGTCAGCACCACCACCAGGCCCACCAGGTTGCCAAGGTACATGGAAGCGATCAGGCCCCAGACGAAATCCTTCTGTTCCACAAACAGCAGTGGCCCGGGCTGCAAGCCCCAGATCAACAAGCCGCCCAGCAACACTGCCGCGGTCGGTGAACCTGGGATGCCCAGCGCCAGCATAGGCAGCAGTGCGCTGGTGCCAGCCGCATGGGCTGCGGTTTCGGGGGCAACCACACCCTCGAGTTCGCCGGTGCCGAACTTGGAGCCATTTTTGGACATCTTCTTGGCGATCCCGTAACTCATGAAGGAAGCCGGTGTGGCGCCACCCGGGGTGATGCCCATCCAGATGCCAATCAAGGAGCTGCGCAAGGAGGTTACCCAGTAGGCAGGAAGTTTTTTCCAGGTTTCCCATACCACCTTGGGATCGATCTTGGCGTTTTTTCCTGAGAATGCCAGACCCTCTTCCATCGACAGCAAAATTTCACCGATACCAAACAGGCCAATCACAGCGATCAGGAAGTCAAAACCGCGCATCAGTTCATGAATGCCAAAGGTCAGGCGAAGCTGGCCGGTCACGGTATCCATGCCCACTGCGGCCAAGCCAAAGCCGATCGACATCGAGGCCAGAATCTTGAAAGGCGATCCCTTGCCCATGCCCACAAAACTGCAGAAAGTCAGCAGGTAGACTGAGAAAAATTCGGGTGGCCCAAACTTCAGGGCAAATTTGGCAACCAGCGGAGCCAGGAAGGTGATCATGATCACAGCCACCAGAGCGCCCACAAACGAAGAGGTAAAGGCGCCAGTCAGTGCTTCGCCGGCATGACCCTTCTGTGCCATCGGGTAACCATCGAAGGTGGTGGCCACCGACCAAGGTTCACCCGGAATATTGAACAACACCGAGGTGATGGCGCCACCAAACAGGGCGCCCCAGTAAATGCAGGAGAGCATGACGATCGCTGAAGTGGGGTTCATGCTGAAGGTCAGAGGCAGCAGAATCGCCACGCCATTGGCGCCCCCCAGGCCTGGCAACACGCCAATCAGAACACCCAGCACAATGCCAACCACCATCAACATGAAGTTGGTGGGTGTCATGACCACTGCGAAACCTTGCAGCAGTGAATTTACTTCTTCCATTTTCCAAATCTCCAGGAATTCAGTGATCGGGCTATCAGTAACCCAAGCCGCTCAGCAGGTCATAGGTGCCTTTGTGCAGCGGCACTTTGAACCACACCTCAAACATCAAAAAGAACATGGCGTTGACAACAAACGCCGTGATGACACTTTTAAGCCAGTTGTATTTGCCTAAGATGATCATGAACAGGGCGATGTAAATCGCAGAGGCCACATAGATCCCGATGACCTGAATGGCGCCGACATACACAATGCCGGGCAACAAGACTGACATGACGCGTCCCAGCTGTTCGCGCTCAACAAATACCTCGGTGTTCTTTTCTTTGCCAAACAAAGACTGATAAAGAACAACCGCGCCCGAGATGACCAGAATGATGCCAATATAAAAAGGAAAATAACCCGCACCAGGACCATCGGTAGTCCACTCTGAGCCCAGTTTTCTGCTGCCATAAATCACGGTGGCGCCCATGATCATGATGATGATGGCGACAAGTGCGTCAATGGTATGGGTGGCAACACCGGTTGCTTGATCTTTGTGTGATTCCATAACTTGCTCCGATGGGAGACTTGGATTGCTGAAAATGGTTTTGGACCCTTACAAGGCTGTCCCCACAAAGCAACAGCCGGTCGAAACCAGCTGTTGGCGTAGTGGCTAAGCTAGAACAGGTTTATTTGGCCAGAAAGCCTGCTTCCTGCATGAGCGTGCGATGGGTGTTTTCGGCGGCGGTAAGCCACTTGGCGAAATCAGCACCAGACATGGCGGTCTGGTTGAAGGCACCTTTCTCCATGAACTCTTTCCAGTCAGGGGTTTCGCGAACCTTCTTGAGCAAGTCGACATAGTAGGCCAGCTGATCAGCAGAAATGCCAGGGGCAGCAAAAATGCCGCGCAGCATCACATAGTCGGTAGGCACGCCGGCTTCTTTGCAGGTGGGAATGTCGTACCAGGACTGAGTATCGGTCACCTTGGTCTTGTAGGGCATGCGCTCATCATCAAACACGCAAAGAGCGCGCAATTTACCAGCGCGCCACTGGGCAACCGCTTCCACCGGATTGTTGACGCTGGAATCAATATGCTTGCCCACCAATTGGACGGCCACATCACCACCCCCCTTGAAAGGGATGTAAATGAACTTGGTGCCAGTGGCTTTTTCAATACCTACAGTCAGAATCTGGTCTTCCTGCTTGGAGCCGGTGCCGCCCATTTTCATTTTGCTCGGGCCAGCAGCTTTGACTGCAGCAAGGTAGTCCTTGGCAGTCTTGTAAGGAGTCTCTGCGTTCACCCACAGTACAAACTGGTCCAGCGCCATCATGGACACAGGCGTCATGTCTTTCCAGTTGAAAGGAACGCCAGTGGCCAGCGGAGTGGTGAACAGGTTGGACAGGGTGATGATGATTTTGTGCGGATCGCCCTTGGCCTCTTTGACTGACAGGAAGCCTTCTGCACCAGCGCCACCAGACTTGTTGACCACAATGAGGGACTGCTTCATCAGCTTGTGCTTGACGATGATGCCCTGCATCAGTCGAGCCATCTGGTCGGCACCGCCGCCGGTACCGGCGGGCACCACAAACTCGACGGGCTTGGTGGGTTCCCAGGCTGCAGCCGAACTCGCTGCGCCAAGAGCCGCAATCGCAATCAGGCCGCTGGCTGCCTTCAAGACACTCAATTTGAATTTGTTGGTTGAATATTGAACCATGTTGAGGTTTCCTTCAAAAAAAAGATGTCTATGCAACTTTTCTGATGTTAAAAAAACGAAAACAAGAAAAGATTATCTGTGGACCCGGGTCAGCTATGCGAAGACCGAAACACACGTTTCCAGACCACCATAAGTGATTTGACATGTCATTTTAAAGAGCCAGATGAAATTTAAAACTTGTCCGCGGTCAATTTTGGAAATTTACTAGGGTTATCCCGCATGAGGTTTGTGCTTACCTAGCCCGGATTCTTGCGCAAAGGAAGCTGCGTCCATCTTTTTGCCACCTTCAGGCTTTAATCGAAGCACCTCAATCATGCCGCCCTGCGCGTTGATCAAGATGGAGGTGGCGGTGATGTCCACCACTTCGCCAGGCTTTCCCTTTACCCCGGCAAACCTGCGAACCGGGTGCTTGAGGCAGTCGTAGATAAAGACCTTCTGGCCTGCCAGTTCACACCAGGCCCCGGGTGCCGGGTTACATGAACGGATCAGGTTGTAGACCTGATCCACATGGTTGTGCCAGTTGATCCTGGACTCTTCACTTCTGAACCAGCCTTCATAGCTGGCCTGGGATTCATCCTGGACGGTCTCAGTGTGTTTGCCGGCCAGCACCAGGTCGGCCGCTTCCAGCATGGCTTGCACGCCCAGTGGGAACAGCTGCTTGAAATAGACATCGCCCAAGGTGTCATTGGGCCCGATCGGGCAGGATTTCTGCAAAATCACTGGCCCTTCGTCCAGCCCGTCGGTGGGGCGGAAGATGGTCAGGCCGGTCTGAGTGTCGCCCCGGGCAATCGGCCAATTGATGGAGGAGGGCCCACGGTACCTGGGCAGCAAGGATGGGTGGTACTGGATGGTGCCGTGCTTGGGGATGCTGACGAAAGACTGGGGCGCAAACTGCAGCACATAGGCCATGATGCCAATGTCAGCTTCCAGTTCACGCATGGCTTGCTCGGCTTCTGTACTTTTCAGGCTGGGGAATTGAAATACGCGCAACCCTTTTTGCTCGGCCGCTTCTCTCAGTGCGTCTGGCCGCTCGCCGGGTTTCTCGGGCTTGCAGAAAACGCCAAGAACTTCGTCACCGCGAGCTAAAAATGCCTCCATCACTGCCTTGCCAAAATCCTGTTGGCCGATGATTGCAATTTTCATGAAGATGCTTCCTTCGAAGAAATAAGTGAAAACTGTTTGCTGAATGAATTATCGGTAGGCCAAGGGCGCAGTTCAGGCAAAGGCTGGGCTCAACGAATCAAGAAATAAGCTGCCAGCAAATAAAGTACCAGTCCGAATATGCGCTTGAGGGGGCGAATGTCCATGCGGTGCGCGGTACGAGCGCCCAAGGGTGCAGTGATCATGCTCAAGCTGGCGATCACCACCAGTCCGGGCAAGTAAAGATAGCCGAAGGCGCCCGGTGGCATGTCGGTCAGTGATCGTCCCGCCCAGATATAGCCCAATGTGCCCGCCAAAGCGATAGGAAAGCCCAGCGCCGAAGAAGTAGCAACGGCCTGGTGAATTTTGATGTTGCACCAGGTCATGAAGGGCACTGAAATAAAGGCACCCCCCGCACCGACCACAGACGACAACAGGCCAACCAGGCCGCCCACACCCAGCATGCCGCCCGGTCCTGGCAAGGTGCGCGATGCCTTGGGTTTGCGATCAACCAATAGCTGCGTGGCCGAATAGGCGACGAAGAGCGCAAACACAATGCTCAAAATTCGGGTGGGTAAGGCGGCGGCGATTTGGGCCCCGAGTAGTGAGCCAAGCAGGATGCCAGGTGCCAGTGTGCGGGCCACTGGCCACATTACTGCGCCATGCTTGTGATGGGCCCGCACCGAGGAGAGTGAAGTGAAGCAAATGGTGGCCAAAGAGGTGGCCACAGCCATTTTGACCACATGTTCTGGCGAAAAACCCTTGCTTTCCAGGATCATGGTCATGAAAGGCACCATGATCATGCCGCCACCTATGCCGAGTAAACCGGCCAGAAAACCTCCGGCAGCGCCCATCAGGGCGAGTTCTGCAATCAACTGCGCATCCATGTGAATCGGGGGAGTTAAAAAAAAGAGTGTCTGCAAATGTTGCCGGACCGCATCCTGAACCGGGGTTCAGGTGGGCGAGGGCAGCACAGGCCTTGGGTTCATCTGACGCGAGACGATCACGCTGGCCAGGCAATGTACCAAGCCCGAGCTCAATGAGCATTGGTTCAAGGAAATATAAAGCCCGACAACATTGCAGACACTGACCATTGTAGTGTGCAAGTTGTTTCGCGCAGCCAGTCAGGCTCAGATCAGGCGGCCATCATCACCAAGCGCTGCGTCGAGCTTGGCAATCAA
>JAFMJA010000160.1 GCA_017853735.1 Burkholderiaceae bacterium
GAGAACCTTGCGCTATGGCATAGCCTGGGTAGCGCCATGTTCCTGGTTCAGTGGGTATGCGTTGGCCTGGCCTTGTGGAAGATGATGGGTCAACCCGCACAAGCCGACATCGACAATCAAGGATGAAGCGATGCTGTGCTGTGCTATCTGGGTTAGGTCTGGTGGCGCTTCTTAACGCTGGACGGCTTGCGTTTGAGCCGTTTGACCTTACCACCAGGCGTCAGACGTTCGTTGCCCATCACGCGAACAATTTTGACTTCGGGGCGTTGGCCGCCTTTTTTGCTGAATTTCAGCAGCTTGACATCGCGTGGGCCAGGCTGGCGGTCCTCATCCAGGACGCGTTGACGGACTGGCTGAGGGCGCCAGATCACCAGTAATTTGCCAATGTGCTGTATCGGGGCCGCGTTCAATTCTTCCGCCAGGGTTTGAAGAATGAGTTCGCGTGCTGCGCGATCCTCGCTTTGCACGCGTATTTTGATCAGGCCGTGCGCATTCAGGGCATTATCGGTTTCGTGCTTGATCGCAGCTGTCAAGCCCTCATTGCCAACCATGACAACAGGATCAAGGTGATGCGCCTGGGCACGAAATTGCTTACGCTCGGACGGGGTCAGTTGAATCATGCTCATGGCGCTATTATGTCTGCCCCGCCTTGCGCTTTGAGCAAGGACCACCCCGATTCAAGATGAAATGAAAGTCCAGTCCAAAAGCAAGAAGATCAACAAGGCGTGGCTGAACGACCATGTCAACGACCCGTGGGTCAAGTTGGCGCAGAAAGAGGGCTACCGGGCTCGGGCTGCCTACAAGCTCAAGGAGATTGACGAGACCTTGCACCTGATCAAACCAGGCATGCTGGTGGTCGATCTGGGCTCGACGCCAGGTGCCTGGAGCCAATATGTGCGGCGAAAAATGACATCCAAAAATGCTGCTGATTCAGGACCGGTTGGTGAGATCATTGCGCTGGACCTTCTGCCCATGGAGCCGATTGACGGGGTGAAATTTATTCGGGGCGATCTGGGAGACGAGGCCATATTGTCTGAACTGGAAAAGTCACTGCCAAACCGACAGGTCGATCTGGTGCTTTCGGATATGGCTCCCAATCTCTCCGGAATCGCCAATGTGGATGCCGCCCGAGTGGAGGGGCTGATCGAATTAGCGCTGGAATTCTGCCAAAACCACCTCTCGCCTCAGGGCTCCCTGGTGGCCAAGGTCTTCCATGGCAGCGGATATGACACCCTGGTCAGGCTGTTCAGGAACAACTTCCGCAGCGTCAAGGTCATCAAGCCAAAAGCCTCACGCGACCGATCCTCTGAAACCTTTCTGATCGGCCAAGGTCTGAAATCACTGGGTCATGCTTGACCCATATCAATGCGCCAATCCCCCTGCGGTCGAAATCCATGCAAAACCCAAGGCTGTATCCCGCCTGGGGGGCTACCCTCTCTTGAAAAGCCTAAAATGTCACTCAGTTTGGGATTAACCCCGCCTAGTGACTGGAGTTTGGTTTGAACAATCAGTGGTTTTCGAAAATTGCCGTCTGGCTGGTCATTGCGATGGTGCTGTTCACCGTTTTCAAGCAATTTGAAGGACGCGGCATGTCTGGCACTGCCTCCATGGCCTATTCAGATTTTCTGGACGAAGTACGCAGCAAGCGGATCAAGAGCGCCATCATCCAGGAAGGTCAGGGTGGCACTGAGATCGTGGCGATCACTACGGATGAACGCAAGGTACGAACCCTTGCAACCTATATGGATCGGGGCCTGGTGGGCGACCTGATTGCCAATGGGGTGCGCTTTGATGTGAAAGCCCGTGAGGAGGGCTCCTTACTCATGACGCTGCTGGTCAGCTGGGGGCCCATGCTGCTGCTGATCGGCGTGTGGATTTATTTCATGCGTCAAATGCAAGGGGGCGGCAAGGGCGGCGCCTTCAGTTTTGGTAAGAGCAAGGCCCGCATGCTCGACGAAAACAACAACCAGGTCACTTTTGCCGATGTCGCCGGTTGTGACGAGGCCAAGGAGGAAGTCAAGGAGGTAGTCGACTTTCTCAAGGACCCACAGAAGTTTCAAAAGCTCGGTGGCCGCATCCCACGTGGCCTTCTGCTGGTAGGCCCTCCGGGCACTGGCAAAACCTTGCTGGCCAAGGGCATTGCGGGTGAAGCCAAAGTGCCTTTTTTCAGCATCTCAGGCTCCGACTTTGTGGAAATGTTCGTCGGCGTGGGTGCTGCGCGGGTTCGCGACATGTTCGAAAACGCCAAGAAGAATGCGCCCTGCATCATCTTTATTGACGAAATTGATGCAGTCGGCCGTCAGCGCGGTGCTGGGCTGGGTGGCGGCAACGACGAGCGCGAGCAGACTCTTAACCAGATGTTGGTCGAGATGGACGGTTTCGAGACCAATCTGGGCGTGATTGTGGTGGCGGCCACCAACCGACCGGACATTCTGGACTCAGCCCTGCTGCGCCCAGGCCGTTTCGACCGTCAGGTCTATGTCACCCTGCCCGATATCCGGGGCCGTGAACAGATCCTCAATGTGCATATGCGCAAGATTCCTATCGGCCAGGATGTCAATCCGGCAGTGATCGCCAGGGGAACTCCGGGCATGAGTGGCGCCGACCTGGCCAACCTGTGCAATGAAGCTGCTTTGATGGCGGCACGCCGCAATGCCCGCGTGGTAGAAATGCAGGACTTTGAATTGGCCAAGGACAAGATCCTCATGGGGCCAGAACGCAAGAGCATGGTCATGCCCGAAGAAGAGCGCCGCAATACCGCCTACCACGAGTCTGGGCATGCCATCATCGGCAAGTTGCTGCCCAAGTGCGACCCCGTCCACAAAGTCACCATCATTCCGCGCGGCAGGGCGCTGGGCGTGACCATGAGCTTGCCGGAGAAAGATCGCTACAGCTTTGACCGCGATTACATGCTCAACCAGATCAGCATGCTGTTTGGTGGCCGGATTGCTGAAGAGGTCTTCATGAAACAGATGACCACTGGGGCTTCCAACGATTTTGAGCGTGCTACCCATATCGCGCGTGACATGGTCATGCGCTATGGCATGACCGATGCCCTGGGACCCATGGTCTATGCTGAAAATGAAGGGGAGGTTTTTCTGGGCCGCTCGGTCACCAAGACCACCAATATCAGTGAGCAGACCATGCAGAAAGTCGACGCGGAGGTGCGCCGCATCATTGACCAGCAATATGCCCTGGCCCGCAGGTTGATCGAAGAGAATTCAGAGAAGATGCATGCCATGGCCAAGGCATTGTTGGAGTGGGAGACGATTGACTCCGAGCAGATCGACGACATCATGGCTGGCAAAGAGCCCCGCCCCCCCAAGGATTGGACCCCGCGCGTCCCCAATTCTGGTGACGATGCGGGAGGCAATTCCTCTGTCAAAACCGATCCCTCGCCATCGGCGGCCTGAACCTCGGCTTTTTCAAAAGCGGGGCAGCAGGCCCCGCTTTGTTTTTTAGACCTTGATGCACTGGCAAACCACCCGATTCAAGATCGATCTGAGCCATCCCAGGGTGATGGGCATCGTCAATGTGACTCCTGACTCCTTCTCCGATGGGGGTCTGCACAACACCACTGCCTCAGCCCTGCGCCATTGTGAGGACTTGCTCAAACAGGGAGCTGACCTGCTGGACATTGGTGGCGAGTCCACCCGCCCTGGGGCTCAGGCGCTCCCCCTCGCAGAGGAACTGTCGCGGGTCCTGCCCGTGGTACGCGAGGCGGTCCGTTTGGGGGTCCCCATCTCGATTGATACCTATAAGCCCAGGGTGATGCAGGCCGTGCTCGATCTGGGGGCTGACATCATCAATGACATCTGGGCGTTGCGCTGGCAAGATCCTGCTGATCCCCTTGCAGCCTGCTCGGTGGTGACGGATCATGCGCATTGCGGCATCTGCCTGATGCACATGCATGGCGAGCCCCAGACCATGCAAATCCGGCCCATGGAAGGTGAGCCCATCCCGGTGGTCAAGCAGTTCTTGCAGGCCTCGGCGCAGCGGCTTCTGGCCAGTGGGGTTGCGCGCTCCCGGGTGGTGCTCGATCCAGGCATTGGGTTTGGCAAGAGTGTGGAACAAAACTTCAAGCTGTTGGCGCAGCAAGCTGAACTGCTTGACCTGGGCTATCCTTTGCTGCTGGGCTGGTCTCGCAAGTCCTCACTGGCGGCTTTAACTGGCCCACCCCAGGATGGCCCTGGATATCCAGGCATGCACCCCCTTCTGCCGGCAAGTCTTGCCGCAGCAGTGCTGGCGGTGCAGCGGGGTGCTGCTATTGTGCGGGTTCACGATGTGCTGCCTACTGTGCAGGCGCTCAAGGTGCTGCAGGCGCTAAACTGAGCCTTGTAGCGAGATTGTAAAAATATGACCAGAAAATATTTCGGCACCGACGGTATCCGGGGCAGGGTAGGCGAGGCTCCGATTACCCCTGATTTTGTGTTGCGCCTTGCCCATGCGGTCGGCCGGGTTCTGCGACGCGCCGAGGCGCGGCCCACCGTATTGATTGGCAAGGACACTCGCATCTCAGGCTATATGCTGGAGAGCGCACTGAGTCCGGATTCAATTCCGCGGGCGTTGATGTGGTGCTGCTGGGCCCCTTGCCCACGCCAGGCGTGGCCTACCTCACGCGGGCACAAAGGGCAACGCTGGGCGTTGTCATCAGTGCCAGCCACAATCCCTACCCCGACAATGGCATCAAGTTTTTCAGCGCGCAGGGCACCAAGCTTCCCGATGCCTGGGAACTGGCGGTGGAGGCTGCACTGGACGAACCCCCCCAGTGGGCTGATTCAGCCAGTCTGGGGCGTGCCCGGCGGCTCGATGATGCGGCCGGGCGCTATATCGAGTTTTGCAAAAGCACTTTCTCCCACGATCTGACGCTCAAGGGACTGAAGATTGTGGTCGATGCGGCCCATGGCGCGGCCTACCATATCGCTCCCAAGGTGTTTCACGAGTTGGGTGCAGATGTGCTGGACATTGGCTGCGCGCCCGATGGCTTGAACATCAACCATGAGGTTGGCGCCACGCATACCGCTGCCCTGATCGATGCTGTCAGAACCAACAAGGCTGACTTTGGCATCGCGCTGGACGGCGATGCTGACCGCCTGATGATGGTGGATGCCACTGGCCGACTCTTTAACGGCGACGAACTGCTCTACCTGATCGTCGATGAGCGCCTGGGCCGCGACGAGCATGTGCCTGGGGTGGTGGGTACCCTGATGACGAATATGGCGGTGGAAGTCGCTCTCAAGCAGCGTGGGGTGCCACTGGTCCGAGCCAAGGTGGGAGACCGCTATGTGCTGGAGGAATTACACAAACATCGCTGGAACTTTGGGGGCGAGAGCTCAGGCCATCTGCTGGTGATGGACAGGCAAACCACCGGCGATGGCCTGGTCTCGGCACTGCAGGTACTACAAGCCAGTCTGCGCAGTGGGCAGAGCTTGGCTCAGCTTTTGTCGGGCGTCTCGCTTTACCCACAGGTCCTGATCAATGTGCGACTGCGACCGGATCAGGATTGGAAAAACAACGCCAGCCTGTCTCAGGCCATCCATGCGGTAGAAGCCGAATTGGGTGATCAGGGTCGGGTGTTGATCCGCGCCAGCGGCACAGAGGCCTTGCTGCGGGTGATGGTGGAAGCTCGAGATGCCGATCAAGCCAGGTCCTGTGCCGAGCGACTGGCCGCTACTCTCTCCAGTTAAGTGGACTCTAGCCTTGAACCGCTGGCCCAGCGTGGGGTTTTGCCCGGGATCTCTGAGTCATCTCGGCACAGAAAAATCCTGCTTCGTACGCATTGTGTTCAACAAAAAGGTTTTCAAGGAGTCTTGGTTTGAATGAAGTCCTGCTCTGGGTGCTGCTGGCGCTGGCTGGCGCCAATGCGCTCTTGCTAGCCGTGCTGATCTCCCGCCGCAGCGAATTGGCGGCTTTGGAGAGAATCGAACGCATGGAGCGAGATTTGCGCCTGGAAATCGGGGAGGCAGCGCGTACTGGCCGGCAGGAACTGAGCGGTACTTTGGCGATGTTTCAGCAGACCATGGTGCAACAAGGCGCCGAAGCAACCCGTACCCAAAACGCGCAAATTGACGCCTTTGGCCAGCAGTTGGCCTTGTTGCAAAAATCCCTGTCTGACACCCTGGCTCAGCAACTCAGCGGACTGAGCGAATCCAATGCCCGGCGAATCGCCGAGGTGCGCGCCACCCTGGAAGGGCAACTGACCCAATTGCAACAATCCAACGCTGCCAAGCTCGATGAGATGCGGGCAACGGTGGACGAAAAACTGCAACATACACTTCAGACCCGCCTGGGTGAAAGCTTCAAGCTGGTGGCCGAACGCCTGGAGCAGGTCCACAAAGGCCTGGGCGAAATGCAGACCCTGGCCGCTGGAGTGGGTGACCTCAAGCATCTGCTCACCAAT
>JAFMJA010000161.1 GCA_017853735.1 Burkholderiaceae bacterium
AGCGCTGTGCAGGTGCAGTGTTGGCAGCGGTCAACGCAGCCCTGGGCCAGGCCCAGGCTGATGGAAACTACACAGGCTTTCGTGCCCACAGCACTGCATCGCCCTTGGCCGGTCAGGTGCTGGCCTTGCCCATCACAGCCAGGCCCTCGCCCTCGCCCTCGCCTGCTTCCAGTGCATGGCGCGACAGCCTGACCATGCCACGCCACCAGCCCGAAGACCCCTTGCGCGAGCGCGAGTGCCACCAGGCTGCAAGCTGGATTGCCTCACAGATCCAGTCAGGCCTGCCCCCTGGTGAAATCATGGTGCTCGCCCGTAAACGCGACCGGCTCAGCGGGATGGAAGCAGCGCTGCGCGCGCTGGGCATAGCGGCGCAGCAGCCTGAAAAAACCGATTTGGGCCAAGCCCCCGAAGTGCAGGACTTGACAGCCCTGCTTGATGTACTGGTGTCGCCAGCCCATGACCTGTCGCTGGCGCGGGTGCTCAAGTCGCCGCTGTTTGGTCTGACCGATCAGGACTTGATCGAGATCGCCTTGCGCCAACGAAGCCAAGGCCTGTCCTGGTTTGAGCTGTTGCAACAAGCGGGCTTGCCAGAGACTTTGCAGACAGCGGGCAAGCAATTGTTGTTGTGGCAACAATGGACAGCCAGCTTGCCGCCTCACGATGCCTTGCATGCGATTTATCAGGATGGGGATGTGTTGGCGCACTTTGTGGCGGCCGCGCCCACTAGCTTGCGCCAAAGCGTGGCAGCCAATTTACAGGCACTTTTGGGCGCAGCACTGCAAGTCGACGGCGGGCGCTATGCCACACCCTATGGCCTGGTGCGTGCCCTGCGTGCCGGTGGCATCAGTGCGCCGCAGGCTGTAGCCAGGGATGCAGTGCAATTGTTGACGATCCACGGCGCCAAAGGTTTGGAGGCCGAGCTGGTCTTGCTGCTCGATACCGATGCACCCGCCCAGCGTGCCCAGACCATGGGAGTCCTGCTCGATTGGCCAGCTCACGCGGAGTTACCGCAAAGCCTGATTTTCCTGGCCAGCGAAAACCGGCTTCCTCCCAGCGTACGTGATGCATTTGCCCGTGAGCAAGCCGAGCGCGCACGTGAGGAGCTCAATACCCTCTATGTGGCCCTGACCCGGGCCAAGCGCACGCTGGTTCTGTCGGCGGCTGAGCCGGCCACCGCCAATGCCAGCAGCCCGAGTTGGTGGCAACGACTGCAGCCCTTGTCTGCTGCGCTGGCCGAATCCGAGATGTCGCCAAGCCATGTGCAGTCCTCAGGCTCCCCGGAGATAGTCCTGCCGGTCTTGCCGCCAGTGCATTTTGAGTCGCCATCAAGCCATCAGCCGGTGCAGGGCAGAGCAGATACCCCGCAAGCGCGGATTGGCTCGGCCATGCACCGATTGCTGGAGTGGTGCGGGCTGGATGAGGTCGATCTGAGTAGCGCATGGATAGAGGCGGTGGCGGTCGAATTTCAACTGGATGCCGACCAGTCCCAAGCCGCTGCCCTCATGGCCCGGCGCATTCTGCAAGGTGAGGGTGCCTGGGCGTGGCAGGGCAAGGAGATTGGCTGGCATGGCAATGAAGTACCGGTCTGCGTGCAAGGCAGGGTTGGCCGTATCGACCGCCTGGTGCAAAGACGCGATGGTCAGTGGTGGGTGTTGGACTACAAATCAGCCACACAGCCGCAAGCTCAGACTGAATTACTGGAGCAGCTGCGCGGCTACCGTGCTGCCGTTCGGGCCAGCTATCCCGATGCCCCGGTGCGCGCTGCATTCCTGAGTGCCAGTGGGGCACTGGAAGAAATTGAATGAATGCGCCAGCGCAGGGCCGGGTGGCGGTGATCGGTGGCGGTCCGGCTGGGCTGATGGCCGCCGAGGTCTTGGTCGAGGCAGGACTGAGCGTAGACCTGTATGACGCCATGCCCTCGGTGGGGCGCAAGTTTTTGCTGGCCGGAAAGGGCGGTCTGAACCTGACCCATGCCGAGCCCTTCGAGAGTTTTCTCCCCCGATATGGCGCGCGCCAGCCACAGGTCGAGCCCCTGTTGCGGGAGTTTGGGCCGGCCGAGCTGCGCCAGTGGGCCCAGGACCTGGGCATTGCCACCTTTGTGGGCAGTTCTGGCCGGGTGTTTCCCACCGACATGAAAGCGGCCCCCTTGTTGCGCGCCTGGTTGCAGCGCTTGCGCCATCCGCGGCATGGTGGCGCTGGCGTGCAATTTCATATGCGCCATCGCTGGACCGGCTGGTGTGAGGATGGACGGCTGTGCCTGCAAACTTCGCAAGGCCAGCATTGCGAAGCGGCCGATGCCCTGGTGCTGGCCCTGGGCGGTGCCAGCTGGTCCAGGCTGGGCTCCAACGGTGCCTGGGTACCCTGGCTTGCCGCTCGCGGGGTGCCACTGTCGCCGCTGATGCCGGCCAACTGCGGCTTTGATGTGGGACGAATTGCGCCTACACAGGCCCCCACTACCCAGCCAGCGCAGGTGGGCTGGAGCCCGCACTTTGCCAGCCGCTTTGCCGGCCAGCCGCTCAAGACGGTGGCCATCTCTTGCCCCGATGGCCAGGGCGGCGTCTTTCGGCGCAAGGGCGAGTTTGTCGCTACCGCCAGCGGGGTGGAAGGCAGCCTGATCTATGCCGCGGCCCATCTGCTGCGCGATGCCATCGGCCGCGAAGGCCAGACCCTGCTGCAACTGGACTTGCTGCCGGATCACTCGGCCGCTCAGGTGCTGGCTGGGGTGGCGCACCCGCGCGGGTCGAAATCGCTCTCCAGTCACCTCAAGAGCCGGCTGGGGCTGGAGGGCATCAAGATGGCCCTGCTCCATGAAGTGCTCGACAAGCCAGCCCTGCAGGACCCAAAGCTGCTTGCTGCGGCGATCAAGGCGCTGCCCCTGCGCCTGGTGGCGGCCAGGCCGATCGATGAGGCGATCAGCAGCGCCGGCGGGGTGCGCTTTGAGGGGCTGGATGATCGGCTGATGCTCAGGAACCTGCCAGGGGTTTTCTGCGCCGGTGAAATGCTGGATTGGGAGGCGCCCACCGGGGGCTATCTGCTCACCGCCTGCCTGGCCAGCGGCCGGCGTGCGGCGCAGGGGGTCAAGCGTTATCTTGGCGTGATCGTCTGAGGGCTGGCTTAGATCACGCCCTCAAACATCATCACATCCACCTCGTCGCCCACGGCCACATTGCCTTGCTGGTGGTGCAGCACGATCAGGCCATTGCCTTGCACCATGGAACTGAGCACGCCGGAGCCCTGGTTGCCGGTAGTGCGCACCTGCAGCGTGCCATCCGCAGCGCTGCTGACAATGCCGCGCTGGTATTCGGTACGGCCCGGTTTCTTGCGCAACGCCTCCAGGCTGCGCGCCCGCAGCCAGGGTGTGGGCTCAGCACGGCAGCCCATCATCTGCAGCAGGGCCGGGCGCACAAAGGCGAGAAAGGTCACCATCACCGCCACCGGGTTGCCAGGCAGACCAAAAAGAATCGAATGGCCAATGCGCCCCACCGCCATGGGTCGGCCCGGTCGCATGGCAATGCGCCAGAAAGCCACATCGCCCAGCTTTTTCATCATGGTCTTGGTGTGGTCGGCCTCACCCACGCTGACGCCGCCGCTGGTGATGATGGCATCGGCCTGGCGTGCCGCTTTGGCAAAAGTGGCTTCCAGCTGAGCGGGGTCGTCACCCACCACGCCGTAGTCGAGTACCTCGACGCCCAGCCGCTTGAGCAGGCCAAACACGGTGAAGCGGTTGCTGTCATAGACCGCGCCCTCGCGTGGGGGCTCGCCCAGGCTCAGGATTTCGTCGCCAGTGGAGAAGTAGGCCACCTTCAGCCGCCGCCACACCGTGACGCTCGGGATGCCCAGGCTGGCGGCCAGTCCCAGGGCGGCTGGGGAAAGGCGCGTGCCCAGCTTCAGGGCGGGCTGGCCTTGCTGGACATCCTCGCCCTGGAGGCGGCGGTTGTCGCCGCGCTGCAGCAAGTTGGCAGGCACGGTGATCTGCTGGTCGCTGACCTTGGCCAGCTCTTGCGGCACCACCGTATCGAGTCCTGTGGGCATGATGGCACCGGTCATGATGCGCAGGCATTGCCCCGGCGCCACCACACCCTGCCAGGCCTTGCCAGCCAGTGCCGTGCCCACGCACTGCAGCGTGAGCGCCTCATGCGGCCGCAGTTGCGCGCCTGCAAAAGCGTAGCCATCCATGGCCGAGTTGTCGTGCGGGGGTACGCTCACCGGTGAGATGACCTCCTGGGCCAAAACCCGGTCCAGCGCTTCGAACAGCGGCAGGATTTGCGTATCGGTCACCGGCCTGACCAGGCGCGCCAGAAACTCGTTGACTGCGCTGGCGCTCAGCGCCTGAGGGTCATAACCCTGCAACTCGGCAGCAATCTGCTCGATGGATTTCATGCGCTCAAGGATTTTCGAGTTGCTGAAGCTCAGACGCGGTGTTGGCGTTGGCAAAGGCCCGCGGATCATCCGCTGGCGTATCAAATGGCACCAGCACACTTTGATGTTGGGCCGTCCAAGCGTCGATCTTACGGCCGCCCTGGCGGGTGAATTCGGCCAGGCTTTCCATCAACTCTGCGCGCAACAGGCAGAACACCGGCTGGCTGCGCACCACCGGCTGGCCGTCTTTGCCAGTTTCAGGCGCAGCGGCCATGGCAATGTCGGCCTGTTGGCGGTCCAGGGCTTGTGCCAATCGCTCTACCAGGTCAGATGGAAAGTTGGGGGTGTCGCAAGGCACTGTGACCAGATAAGGCGTTTCACAGCGCTCCAAGCCGGTCAGAAAGCCCGCCAGAGGGCCCGCATAGTCTTCCAGCACATCAGGCCACACCGGCACACCAAACGATTCGTAGGCACCCAGGTTGCGGTTGGCATTGATGATCACCGCACCGACCTGGGGCTGCAGCCTGAGCAGGGTGTAGAGGGCCATGGGCATGCCGTTGAAGTTCTGCAGACCTTTGTCGGCGCCGCCCATGCGGCTGCCACGTCCGCCGGCAAGGATGAGACCAGTAATGTCTTGGGGTTCAATCATGATGGGGTAGGGGTGTAAAGCGCCAGGCTCAGCCGCCGATGTAGCTCATCTCGACCCGTCGCTGGCTGCTGCCAGTGCTGGGGGGCTGGCTTGAGCGCAGTTCGGAATAACGGTCCGAGCGACCCTGCCAGATGCGGCCGATCGCCGAAGCCAAGGCCTCATCGCTGGCCTGGCCGCGAATCAGTGCGCGCAGGTCGTGGCCGTGGGTGGCAAAGAGACACAGATAGAGCTGGCCCTCGGTGGACAGGCGGGCACGGTTGCAGTCGCGACAGAAGGCCTGGGTGACGCTGCTGATCACCCCGATTTCGCCCAGGCTTGGGTCGTGCTGGCCATTGGCCCCGGCATAGCCCCAGCGCTCAGCGGTTTCGCCCGCCGCACTGGGTGAGAGTTGCACCAGGGGCATTTCTGAATGGATGAGCTTGACCACCTCGGCCGAGGGCAGCACCTCGTCCATGCGCCAGCCATTGGTGGCGCCCACATCCATGTACTCGATGAAACGCAGCACCATGCCCGAGCCACGGAAATGGCGCGCCATGGGCAAAATCTGCTCATGGTTGGTGCCGCGCTTGACCACCATATTGACCTTGATCGGCCCCAGCCCCACCGCGCTTGCCGCTGCAATGCCTTCGAGCACGCCAGCCACCGGAAAATCGACATCGTTCATGCGGCGAAACACCGCGTCATCCAGACCGTCCAGGCTGACCGTGACCCGCTGCAGCCCAGCGTCTTTCAGCGCCTGCGCCTTGCGCGCCAGCAGGGCACCATTGGTGGTGAGGGTGATGTCCAGTGGCTGGCCATCCACGGTGCGCAGGGCGGCGAGCTGCTCGATCAGGATTTCCAGGTTTTTGCGCAGCAGCGGCTCGCCCCCGGTCAGACGGATCTTGCGCACCCCATGGGCGACAAACTGCCGCGCCACCCGGGTGATTTCCTCAAAGGTGAGCAGGTTGCGATGCGGCAGGTAGGCATAGTCCTTGTCAAAAATCTCCTTGGGCATGCAATAGCTGCAACGGAAGTTGCAGCGGTCGGTCACGCTGATGCGCAGGTCGGTCATGGGGCGGCCCAGGGCATCGGACAACAGGCCGGTGGGCAGCACAGGCTGCCCTCCTACGCTGTCAGCAGCAATGGTGGCTAGCCCGGCCAGGCGCTGGTCGATCAGGGGGATCACTCGTTCGGACATGCCCTTATTGTCGCTAATTCGCGCAAACATCACAGATCGGTGCAGAATGGGCCATCTTGAGCCAGACAGTGGCCAAGCCCAGCAATTGGCCTGGAGTTGAAATTGTGAAACGATGGATTTCATTTCGCCAGCGGCTTCTTTTAGCCTCACTCGTCCCGGTTGCCGTGGCGGTGGTGTTGC
>JAFMJA010000162.1 GCA_017853735.1 Burkholderiaceae bacterium
ATCGTGGTCACCAAGGGCGCGGGCAGGGTCTCAGAAGTCAACGCACGGTTCACCCTGGACGCCCTGCCGGGCAAGCCGATGTCGATTGACGCCGACCTTAATGCCGGCGTGATTGACCAGGAAACCGCCAAAAAACGGCGCGAGGAACTGTCCCAAGAGTCTGACTTTTTTGGCTCCATGGACGGTGCCTCCAAATTTGTCAGCGGCGACGCGGTTGCCGGCCTGCTGATTCTGATCATCAACCTGATCGGCGGACTGGCCATCGGGGTGGGGCAGCATGGACTGTCCCTTTCCGAGGCGGGCCGCATTTATACGCTGCTGACCATTGGCGACGGCCTGGTGGCGCAGATTCCCTCCCTTTTCCTGTCGCTGGCCACCGCCATCATCGTGACCCGGGTGACCACCTCGGAGTCCATGACCGAGCAGGCCACCTCTCAGCTGTCCAACCCGACGGCTCTTTATATGGCGGGCGGAATTCTGGCAGTGCTGGGCCTGGTGCCAGGCATGCCGCATATGGTATTTCTCATGCTGGCCCTGATGTGCGCGGGCCTGGCCTGGCGCCTGACCAAGCGCAACGCCGAGCCCGAGGCTGCTGCGGCTGCCCAGGCCAATGCCGCCCTGGATGAACCCAAGGAACTGAACTGGGACGATGTGGACCAGGTGGACCTGATCGGTCTGGAGATTGGTTATGGACTGATCCCACTGGTCAACCCCGACTCGGGCGGTCAGCTGATGAACCGGGTCAAGGGGGTACGCAAGAAACTCTCTGCCGAGCTGGGCTTTCTGGTTCAGCCGGTGCGCATTCGCGATGCCCTCAATATCGACCCGGACACCTACCATATCGTGCTCAAGGGTGTGGTGCGGGGCAAAGGCGTAGTGCGGGTGGGCCGCGAGTTGGCGATCAACCCCGGCAAGGTCTACGGATCGCTGGAGGGCGAAGCCACCAAGGAACCTGCCTTTGGCCTGGATGCGGTGTGGATCGAACCCTCCGAGCGCGACTACGCGCGCACCCTGGGCTACACCGTGGTGGATCCCAGCACGGCGGTGGCCACCCATCTGAACAAAGTGCTGCGCGACAGCGCGGCCGACCTGCTCAGCCACGATGAGGTGCAGCAATTGCTGGACAAGCTGGCGGTCAAGTCGCCCAAGCTGGTGGAAGACCTGGTACCAGGCAAACTCTCTCTGGGTGTGGTGACCCGCACCCTGCAAAACCTGCTCAGCGAATCGGTCTCGATCCGCGATATGCGCACCATTGCCGAATCGCTCTCCGAAGCGGCGGGCCGCACCCAGGAGCCCGACCAGCTCACCTCGATTGTTCGCCCCAAGCTTGGCCGCATGATTGTGCAAAGCCTGGTGGATGACAGCAACAGCCTGTCGGTGATGACGCTGGACCCCGGCCTGGAACAGTTGCTGCACAACATCCTGCAGCAAAGCGCACCCGGACAGAATCTGACCATCGAGCCCGGCCTGGCCGAGCGCCTGTTTGCTGCCTTGCGCGAAGGCGCCCAGCAGGTGGAAGAACAAGGCCATCCGGCGGTGCTGGTGGTGTCTCCCGCGATCCGGCCCTGGCTGTCCAAGGCGGTGCGTTACCGCGTGAACGACTTGACCATTCTTTCTTACAGCGAAATTCCGGATGACCAGAACGTCAAGGTCATCCACAACGTGCACGCCGCAACGCAGTAACACGCCAAACCTATTGATTGAGCGAGACCACCATGGAACTCAAACGCATCCTCGCCCGCGATTCCCGCAGTGCCACCGAGCAGGCTCTGGCGCGCTTCGGCCCCAATGTCTTTGTCATCTCCAACCAGCGCCTGGCCGGACAGACCGAGCTGGTGGTGGCGGTGGATGTGCAGGCCGCCCAGTCCCATGAGGAAGAGCTGGTGGCGACCACCCAGGCCACAGCCAGTGCCGGCGGAAACTTTGAGACCAATCTGCGTGTGGCCAAAAGCGCGGTGGGGCTGGAGCCTGAATTTGCCCCTGAAGCGAGCTTCACGCCTACGCCAAGCACACCCTCGACCACGCCCTCATCAACACCCACACCCACACCCAAACCCACACCCAGCGCCAGTGCCGAGAACGACCGCGACTGGATCCGTAGCCGCGAGATTGTGGCCACGGTGCGCGAGGAGATTGCCGCGCTGCGCCAGGAGTTCCGCCTGAGCCAGAAATCCCAGCTCTGGCAGTCTGAGCAGAACTGGCCCGAGGCAATTGCCCCCCTGGTGCAGGGCCTGCAAGAGGCGGCCGTGCCCGCCAGCCTGCGTACCCTGCTGCTCGATGGCCTGCGCGAGCAGAGCCACCTGGGTGCCGCCATCGACACCATCACCCAGCAGCTGGTCTTCAATTTGCCCGACCTGCGTGCGCCAGCGCCCGCCAGCGGCATTCATGTGCTGGCCGGATCTTCCGGATCTGGCAAAACCACCATGGCTGCGCGCCTGGTGCAACGCGCCCAGCAGGACATTCCTGCCGAACAGATGGCAGTGATTGCCTTCAAGGACCAGCGCGCCGGTGCCTGGCACCAGACGCAGATGCTGTGCGCCCAGTCGGGGGTGGACTGCTACCGGGCCAAGGACGGCGAAACCCTCGCCCTGTTGCTGGCTGAGCTGTCCGAGCGCCGCCTGATCCTGATCGACACCCCCGGGGTGCAGCTGAAAGAGAACCTCGTTGAGTTGCAGCGCCTGTGCCCGGCTGCCAGCTGGCATGCAGTGCTTCCCGCGGATGCTTCGAGCGTGACCCTGCAGCGGGTGCTGGGAGCCAACCCACTTGCCTGGGCCAGCCTGATGGTGAGCAAACTGGATGAATCCAGCGCGCCCTGGCCGCTGTTACATTACCTTATGCAAGCGGCCAAGCCCATCCCCTTGTCAGTCGCCAGTGGCTCCGAGCAGGTCGGTGATGGCCTGACCGAGCTGACCCCAGCCATGCTGGCTGATCTGGCTGTTGCACAATGGATGCCTCCAGTGCAGTCAGCCTTCGCCGATGTCGCCAACTGGGCCGCCCGCTGGAATGAGGTGCCAGCCCTTCATGGATAAGCAGTCCCCCTGCCAGGTCATCGGCATCGCCAGCGGCAAGGGCGGTGTGGGTAAGACCACGGTATCGGTCAACCTGGCGGTGGCTCTGCAGGCCATGGGCAAAAAAGTCATGCTCTTTGACGCCGACATGAGCCTGGCCAACGCCCAGATTGCCCTGGGCTGCCGTTCCCCGTACAACATGAGCCACTGCCTGAGCGGTGAAAAGACGCTGGCTGAGGTGGTGGTCACCACCCGCCAGGGCGTTCAGCTGGTGCCGGGCGCCTCCGGATTGCAGGAAATGGCTGCCCTGAGCGAGGTGCAGATTGGCCGCATCGTGCAGGAGTTCAGCAGCCTGGATGCCCAGTTTGATTACCTGATTGTGGATATGGCCGCCGGCATTTCTCCCATGGTCATGACCCTGCTGTCGGCCTGCTCGCGACGTTTTGTGGTGGTGCGCGATGACCCTTCCTCGATTGCCGATGCCTACGGCACGATCAAGGTGATGATGCAGGACCACCATCTCGATGAGATCTATCTGATTCCCAATGCAGTGGCCAGCGAGCCCGAGGGCCGTGGCCTGTATGAGCGCATCAACCAGGTCTGCGCCCGCTTCCTTGGCCATTCGGTCAAGTACCTGGGCTCGATCGAAAATGACGAATTGATCCTGCTGGCCCTGAAAAAATTTCAGTCGGTCAGCGAATACGCCCCGGGCAGTGCCGGCTCGCGCGACTTTCGCCGACTGGCAGACCTGACCGACAACCTGCCCCGGCTGGACCAGGCCAGTGGCGGTGTCCAGTTCTTTGTGGAGCGGCTGGTGCAGGCACCTGCATAAAGACCATGGCCAATATCCGCCTGTACGACGAAGTCCAGAACAACAGCGAGGCGCTGGTGATGGCCCATCTTGGCATGGTCAAGCGCGTGGCGCTGCACCTCAAAGTCAGGTTGCCGCCCTTCATGGAGCTCGACGAGCTGATCCAGGTGGGCATGATTGGCCTGCTCGAGGCTGCCCGGGCCTACAACCCGAGCAAAGGCATCGAGTTCGAGAATTTTGCCCATAGCCGGGTGCGCGGCGCCATCCTGGATGAGGTGCGCCGGCTGTCCTTCTTGCCGCGTTCGGCGGTGGCCATCAACAAGTCGCATGGCGAGGCCACCCAGGTCCTGGCGGTCCAGCTGGGCCGCACCCCCACCCAGGCCGAACTGGCCGAGCACATGGGCAAGGATATCGAGCAGTTCCACAAGGAGCGCACCCAGGCCCACCGCTTTGAGACCTACTCGCTGGAGGTGGTGACCGATGAGGTGATGAACCTGTCGGCCGACGCCGAGCAGCAGCCCGAGGCGATTGTGGAGCACCAGGAATTCATGGACGTCCTGACTCAGGCGATCGCCGACCTGCCCGAGCGCGAGCAGCTGGTGATGAATCTGTACTATGTGGAAGAGCTCAACCTGAAAGAAATTGGCGATGTGCTTGAGGTGACCGAGTCCCGGGTCAGCCAGATGCTCAGCGCGGTGGTCAAAAAGCTGCGCGGAACCCTGCAGATCGAGCCGGTCCATACCAAAAAGCCCCGGGCAGCCAAGGCCGCCCGGGAGGCCCTGTCCGAGTAAGGACCTGCTGGCGCCTGGGGGAGCCTTCGGCAAATAGCCCCCAAAAACCCGATTTCGCGGCCCGACCCGCTCAAGTTTCCTCAGCTGGCACCGATTACTCTGGTGTCAGCAAAACAGGAGCCTTGGATCATGCGAGTCAATTTCAAAGCCATGGAAGAATACGGTCAGGGTAGCCAGGCCAGCCGTGCCGGGGTGGCCGACAAGGTCGAACTGATCCAGATGCTGTTTGACGGCCTGATCGAGAGCATGGTGACCGCCCAGGGCCATATCGAGCGCGGCGCGATCGAGGAAAAAAACAAAAGCCTGACCCGTGCCGGACGTATCACGATTGGCTTGCAGTCTGCCCTGGACATGGACAAGGGCGGCGAGCTGGCGCGCAACCTGCACGAGCTGTATGGATATGTCACCCGCAAGCTGATCCACGTCAACGCCTACAATGATGTGGCGGCGCTCAAGGAAATTCTTTCCCTGATCCGCGAAATCAGCCAGGCGTGGAAGGATGTGCCTACACTACTGCCTGGCAGCAAGCTGGCTTCCAGGCCCGCGCTGTCGGTCGTGCACTAAGGCCCAGGCCGATTCAGGCCCCCGCCTGGTGCCGCGCCCGTCGATTTGACCTGGGGGGTGTTCTGGGCGTTTGCCTGCCTTTGTGGAGTGACGAATGTTTGCAATCATCGGTCTGGTTTTACTGATGGTCTTTGTTTTCGGCGGCTACATCATTGCCGGCGGGTCGATGGCGCCGATCATCAAGGCCGCCCCGATCGAGACCTTCATCATTGTCGGCGCTGGCGTGGCGGCCATGCTGGTGGGCAACGGCATGGATGTCTTGAAGGGCGTGGGCAAGGGCTTTGGCAAGGTGTTCAAAGGCCCGGCCTATAAAAAAGACGACTACCTCAGCACCATCTTTGTGGTCTCCAAGATCATGAAGACCCTCAAGAGTGAGGGGGCGGTGGCACTGGAGTCGCACATTGAAAATCCGGAAGCCAGCGCGATCTTTGGCGAATACCCCAAGATGCTGCACGACCATTCCCTGCTGCACCTGGTGACCGATACAGTGCGGCTGATGGTGGTTTCTTCCAGCAACCTGAGCCCATACTCGGTGGAGGAGGTGATGGACCAATCCATCAAGACCCACCACCACAATGAGCTCAAGGCGGTCGATGCCATTGGCACCCTGGCCGGTGCCCTGCCTGCGCTGGGTATTGTGGCCTGCGTGCTGGGTGTGGTGAAAACCATGTCTGCGATCGACCAGCCCCCGGCGGTTCTGGGTGCCCTGATCGGCAGTGCCCTGGTGGGTACCTTTCTCGGAGTGTTCTTTGCCTACGGCATTGTCGAGCCCATGTCCAAACGGCTGGCCCAGATCGTCGAGGAAGAGGGCGAAATTTTCAAGGTGGTCAAGCAGATCATCATTGGCACCATGCACGGCCACCCCATGCCTCTGATCATCGAGGCGGCTCGTGTCAGCATCAGTCATCACAATCAACCCAGCTTTGCCGAAGTCTTTGACGGCATGCGAGGTAGTTAAACATGGCCGAGGCAGCCGCGGCCGAACTCGAGGCGCCGCCCGAGCAAGCTCAGGACCCGTCAGCGGCTACGCCTGAGCCTGCTGCCGACCAGGCGCCTGCGCAGGAACAGCCTGCTGCGCAGCCGACACCGGAAGACGCGGCCTCAGAAGCGCCAGAGCCCTTGGCGCCTG
>JAFMJA010000163.1 GCA_017853735.1 Burkholderiaceae bacterium
TCATGATGCTGGCGGCGGGCCTGGGCAGCACGATTGAGGTGGAGGCCGATGGTGAGCGTGAACAGGAGGCCACGAGTGCTTTGCTGGCGCTGATCAACGATAAGTTTGGCGAGGGTGAATGAAGATGGATCGGAGCAAGCGGCAATGACCTTCTCCCTTCACGGCCTGGCTGTGGCGCCCGGTGTGGTGATCGGCCGCGCGGTGCTGGTGGCCTCCAGCCGGGTCGATGTCGCGCACTACTTTATTGAACCGTCGCAGGTCGAGGGTGAAATTGAACGGGTACGTCGGGCGCGAAATGCGGTGATGGATGAAATTCATCGGCTGCAGCAGACCATTGATCAACTCGGCCCGAAGGAGGCGCCGCATGAACTCAGGGCCTTGCTCGATGTTCACCTGATGCTGCTGGAGGATGAAGAACTGGTTGCCGGCGTGAAGCAATGGATCAGCGGGCGGCTGTACAACGCAGAATGGGCGCTGACCTCGCAGCTGGAAGTGGTGGCACGTCAGTTTGATGAGATGGAGGATGAGTACCTGCGCGAGCGCAAGGCCGACCTGGAGCAGATCACCGAAAAAATCTTGCGTGCCATGCGGCAGCAGTCTGATGCCCTAGCTGAAGCTGCAGGTGCTCGGCCTGCGCCGCTGATCGGGCGCGAACATGGCGATGAGCCGCAGGAGCCCCTGGTGCTCGTGGCTCATGAATTGTCGCCCTCGGACTTGCTGCATTTCAAGCAAGGTGTATTCGCCGGTTTTGTGACCGATGTGGGTGGCAAAACCTCGCACACTGCGATCGTGGCGCGCAGCATGGACATTCCTGCTGTCGTGGGCGCCCGGCAGAGCAGCCAGCTCATTAACCAGGATGACTGGGTGATCATTGATGGCGATGCAGGGGTTGTCATCGTTGACCCATCGCCCATCATCCTGGCTGAATATCGCTTCAAGCAACGCCAGAATGAACTCGATCGTGGCCGACTGGAGCGATTGCGCGATACCAGGGCAGTCACCCTTGATGGCCAGGCGGTGGACTTGCTGGCCAATATTGAATTGCCAGAAGATGCCCCTGCTGCGTTACAGGCAGGGGCTGTGGGCGTTGGCCTTTTTCGAACTGAGTTCCTGTTCATGGGACGTCCGGCAGGCCACCTGCCCGACGAGGAAGAGCAGTACCAGGCCTATCGCATGGCTATCCAGGGCATGCAGGGACGTCCGGTCACGATACGCACGGTCGATGTGGGCGCTGACAAGCCCATGAGCGGCCATCAGGATGGATCACACCTGAATCCTGCGCTGGGCCTGCGGGCCATTCGATGGAGCCTGTCTGAGCCCGCCATGTTCGTGACCCAGTTGCGGGCCATTCTCCGGGCCGCTTCGCATGGGCCGGTATATATGCTGATTCCGATGCTGGCTCATCTTGGTGAGATACGTCAGACGGTGGCTCTGGTCGAGCAGGTCAGGGCCAGCCTGGCTCGTGAAGGTGTGCCGCATGGTCAAGTGCTTCTGGGCGCGATGATTGAAATTCCGGCCGCAGCGCTGATGCTCAAGACCTTCCTCAAATATTTTGATTTCCTGTCATTGGGCACCAATGACCTGATTCAGTACACCTTGGCAATCGATCGCGCAGATCAGGCGGTGGCGCACCTGTATGACCCGCTGCACCCGGCAGTGCTGCGGCTGGTGGCAGACACCATTGCCGAATGCCGCGCCCAGGGCAAGAGCGTGAGCGTGTGCGGCGAAATGGCTGGCGACATCAGCATGACGCGCTTGTTGCTGGGACTGGGCTTGCGAAGTTTCTCCATGCATCCGGCACAGATCCTGGCAGTCAAGCAGGAGATACTTCGCGCGGATACTGGCGAGCTGTCCGGATGGGCGCAAAACGTGCTAGCCCATGAGGAGCCAGCGCTGATCATGTCTCAGCAGGAATGAACAATTCTGTGCGTTGTATAAGGTGATCTAGGCCAGCTCTGACAGGCTGCCTGGCTTGAATTTCAACTATTTGAGGAGCTCGCATGCGCAAGAGTGTCAAAGTATTTGTCCTGCCCCTGCTACTTGGGTGTTTGCTTGCCCTGTCAAGTGCCCATGCGCAATCTGACTACCCACGACAACCGATCAAGATGGTGGTGGGCTTTGCCTCCGGCGGCATCTCCGATGTGCTGGCGCGCGCCATCGCTGCAAAAATGTCCAATACCATTGGACAAACCGTCTTTGTCGAAAACCGGCCCGGCGCGGGCACCACCATCGCCGGGGACCTGGTGGCCAAGGCGGTTCCCGATGGCTACACGATTTGGCTGCAGGACATTACCTCCCACGCCATCAATGCCAGTTTGTATCCCAAACTTCCCTACGACTCCGTCAAGGACTTCACCCCCATTGCCTTGGTGGCCTCTACGCCATTGATGCTGGTCGTGCACCCCAGCTCGTCGGCCAGAAGCGTGAAGGAACTGGCGGCGCTGATGAAATCGCAACCCGGCAAGTTCTCCTACGGGTCCTCCGGCAACGGCACCATCCTGCATCTTGCCGGCGAGATGTTCAAGACCAGCCAGGGTTTGGATGTGGTGCATATTCCCTACAAGGGCAGCAGCCCGGCCACGCAGGCCATTCTTGCCAACGATGTCTCGTTTGTTTTTTCGACAATGCCCCCGGCGGTTGGCAATGCAAAGGCAGGCCGCCTGCGCGCGCTCGCAGTCACCACGCCCAAGCGGGTGACTGCCGCTCCTGATACACCGACCATGGGGGAGGCTGGCGTGGCCAATTTTGAGGTGGTGCTCTACAGCGGCATTTTGGGGCCCAAGGGCATGGATCCAGCGATCGTGCGCAAGCTCAACGCCGAATTCGCCAAGGTGATTGCCAGCGAGGAAATCCGACGGGTGTATGAAAACCTGGGCGCAGAGCCGATCACCGAAACCCCGGAGGCATTTGCGGGCATGCTGCAAAAAGAAATTGCCAAGTTGGCGCCTGTGGTCAAGACCTCTGGCGCCAAAATTGAATAGGTCGGCCATGTCAGACAAGCCCTTGCTGCCTCAGCATGATCGCTATGACTACATTCCATTGCCACAGCGGCGTGACTACCACTGGCCCAACAAAAAGCGACTGGCCTTTACGCTCACCACCAATATCGAGTGGTTCGCGTTTGGGGCGGGCCTCGGCCATGATCCGGCCAAGACCGGTGAGCCACAGACGCACCGCAACTACGCCTGGCGCGACTACGGCAACCGTATAGGCATCTGGCGATTGTTCGAGTTGCTGGATGAACTTCAATTGCCTGCGGGGCACAACACCAACAGCCTGATCTACCACTATGCGCCGCAAATCACCGAGGCCATTCGCAAGCGGGGTGATGAGGTTGTGGCGCACGGCAGGAGCAACGCAGAGAACTTGCGAGGCATGTGGCAGGCCGATGAAGAGCGCCTGTTGCGCGAAGTGACCGACACCATCACGCGGCATGAAGGCCGGCCGCCACAGGGCTGGATGGGTTCTGGTGCCTATGAGACACCACATACTCCGGACTTGCTTAAAGAGATCGGTTACAGCTACCTGATGGACTGGCCTATGGATGATCAGCCGGTCTGGATGAGGACGAAGCATGGGCCCTTGTTGTCCATTCCCTATCCGATCGAGCTCAACGACTCCCAGCATGTCATTCACCGCAAAGGCGATGCCAGCAGTTTTTGCGACATGATTGTTCAGCAGTTTGATGAGATGGCAGAACAATCAGAGCGTCATCCTCTGGTGATGAACGTCTCGATCCATCCCTATGTCTTTGGCCAGCCTTTTCGCTTGCGAATGTTGCGCCAGGCGCTCAGGCACTGTATCGAGCACCCCCTGGCCGATCGGGTCTGGTGGGTGCGTCCTTGCGACATCGCCAACTATTGCATGGGCTTGCCTGCCGGCACTATTCCCGGCAGTTGACCGCTCACGCTGTCAGGCGCCAGCGGCTTTGGCTTGCTGGTCAGCGTGGTAGCTGGAGCGCACCAGCGCGCCTACCGCGGCATGCTTGAAGCCCATTGCGCTCGCTTGTTCCTCAAAAAATTTGAAAGTGTCAGGGTGCACATAGCGGCGTACCGGCAAATGGGCGCTGGAGGGGGCCAGGTATTGGCCAATGGTCAGCATCTCGATACCGTGGGCACGCATGTCCTGCATGACAGCCAGAATTTCCTCGTCGGTTTCGCCCAGTCCGACCATCAGGCCGCTCTTGGTCGGCACCCGGGGGAATAAGGCCTTGAATTTCTTCAGCAGATTGAGGGAGAACTGGTAATCGCTGCCGGGACGCGCCTGCTTGTACAGGCGTGGCACGGTCTCCAGGTTGTGGTTCATGACATCGGGCGGCGCGGCTTTCAGGATCTCCAGCGCGCGGTCATCGCGGCCACGAAAGTCCGGAACCAACACCTCGATTTGAGTGCCCGGCGAGAGCCGACGTGTCTGACGGAT
Source organism: Burkholderiaceae bacterium (assembly GCA_017853735.1). GTDB lineage: Bacteria > Pseudomonadota > Gammaproteobacteria > Burkholderiales > Burkholderiaceae_C > Hylemonella. The sequence goes on from JAFMJA010000163.1 coordinate 4,420, forward strand.
GCATTCGACAAAATGTGCCGCTCCCCCATCACGCAAATCGTCCCGGTCAACGCTGGTGATCACCACATAGCTGAGCTTCAGCGCGGCGATGGTTCGCGCCAAGTTTTCGGGTTCATTCGAATCAAGCGGATCAGGACGACCGTGGCCGACATCACAAAAAGGGCAGCGCCGTGTGCATTTGTCGCCCATGATCATGAAGGTGGCGGTTCCCTGCCCAAAGCATTCCCCAATGTTGGGGCAGCTGGCTTCCTCGCACACCGTGACCAGCTTGTTGGCGCGCAGAATATTTTTGATTTCGTAAAAGCGCGTACTTGGTGAGCCGGCCTTGACCCTGATCCAGGCTGGCTTTTTCAGCACCTCGGCCGGCTCCACTTTCACTGGAATACGTGAAAGCTTGGCGGCGGCCTTTTGCTTGGCCTCTGGCTGGTAGTCCTGCGCCGACTGGGGCACACGGACAATATCGCCTGGAGAGTTGGCTTGGGTCATGGTGTCAGGTAGGCCTTCAGCTTCTGGCCCAATAGTTCAGCAACCTCTGCCCAATCGGCAGTCACACCGATTGTAGAAAGGTCCACGCTGGACAGCCCAGCATAGCCGCAAGGGTTGATCCGTGCATAGGGCTGCAGATCCATGGCCACATTCAACGCCAGGCCGTGGTAGGTGCAGTTGCGACTGACCTTGATGCCCAGAGCGGCGATTTTGCCCAGGCCGGTGAAGTCTGGCCCTAAAGCATCGGGGGCAGAGCCCTTGCGCTGCGCGGCCAGATCCGACCCCGCTTTTTTGGGGCGTTGTGGCAGCAGTGTATGGGAGGAGGGGTCATCCAGCCGCACATAAATGCCTGGCGCGCCAGAGACCCGATGGCCAGTCACGCGGTAATGGGCCAGAGTCTTTATCACCGCTTCCTCCAGTCGGTAGACGTATTCCTTGACAAAATAACCAGCCCGCCGTAGATCAAGCAGGGGGTAGGCCACCACCTGACCCGGGCCATGGTAGGTCACCTGGCCACCGCGGTCAGTGGCCACCACTGGAATGTCGGCTGGGCATAGCAAATGATCGGCGCGCCCAGCCAGGCCCTGGGTGAACACGGGCGCATGTTCGCAAAGCCATAGCTCATCGCTGGTGTCTGAGCTGCGGGTTTGGGTGAATGCCTGCATGGCGGCATAGGTCGGCTCGTACTCCACCCGGCCCAGTTGACGCAAAACCAGGTGCACAGGCCTACAGGACCACTTTGACCATCGGGTGCGTGGACAGCGTGCGGTACAGCTCATCGAGCTGTTCGCGGCTGGTGGCATTGATGGTGATGGTCACGCCCAGATAGTTGCCGCCCTTGCTTTCACGCAACTCCACCGTGGCGGCGTCGAAGCCCGGATCAAAGGCGCGGGCCACGGTGGTGATCGCATGCACAAAGCCGTCAACCTTGGCGCCCATCACCTTGATGGGAAAGCGACAAGGGTATTCAATCAGGGTGTCGGGATTGGCGCTGGGGTTCATCAGAGGCGCTCCTGGCGTTGCGATTCGCAATAGCGTGATTTGGCGGCCTGATAGCCTGCCCGCAACTCGGCAAAAACAGGCCCTGGCCGGCCCTGGCCGACCGGTTGCTGGTCAAGACGCGTAACGGCCAGTACCTCTTTGCTGGCCGAAGACAGCAAGACTTCATCGGCGGCCAATACTTCTTCCCGTGAGATCTGGCGCAAGGCAAAAGGTATGCCGCGGGCTTGGCAGATTTCCTCAATCAGTCCGTAACGAATTCCTTCAAGCACCAGGTTGTCAGTGGGTACGCCGAGCAATTGGCCGTTTTTGACCACCCAGACATTGCTGGAAGAAGCCTCGCTCAGCAGGCCGCGACGAAACATGATGGTTTCGGTGGCGCCAGCGTCAACAC
>JAFMJA010000164.1 GCA_017853735.1 Burkholderiaceae bacterium
GAAACCTGCATTGAATTTGACGATGTGGTCGCGGGCTACAAGGATTTCATGATCCTCAACAAGCTGTCGTTCAAGGCCCGCCGAGGCGCCATCACCCTGCTCATCGGACCCAATGGGGCGGGCAAGTCCACCGTGCTCAAGACCTTGTTTGGCCTGCTGCAGCCGCGTCAGGGCCGTATCCTGCTCGATGGCCAGTTGGTCAACGGGATTTCTCCCAAGGAGTTGCTGGCGCGTGGAATTGCTTTTGTGCCTCAAGGGCGCAATCTGTTTGGTCAATTGAGCGTCTATGAGAACCTCGAGCTCGGCGGCATCACCCTGGGCATGCAGACCACGCACGAGCGCATCCCTGAGGTGCTGGAACTGTTTCCCCGGGTCAAGGAACGGATTCACTCCCGCGCAGCTTCGCTCTCAGGTGGCGAGCAGAAGCAGTTGGAGGTCGGCCGCGCCCTGCTGCTGCGTCCCCGAGTGCTGCTCATCGACGAGCCGTCGATTGGCCTGTCGCCCCTGGTGGTGCTGGATGTATTCAAGCTCTTGCGTCGTCTGGCCGACCAGGGCACCACCGTGCTGATGGTCGAACAAAATGTCAAGCGTGCGCTGGAGTATTCAGACGAGGCGATCGCGCTCGAATCGGGTCGCCTGGTATTGCACAAGCCGGCACATGAAATCCTGCATGACCCGCATATGGAGCGGCTGTTTCTGGGTGGCGCGCACAGTGCCTCGGCCGCTTCTGCGCATTGATTGAAGAACCCAAGTTGCCTGCTGGTTTATGAGCATCCTTCAGATTGCAGTTGTTGGCGCGGGCCTGATCGGGCAGGCGCATATCCAGCTGATCCAGCAGCATCCGCAGATGCGACTTCTGGCCATCGTCGACCCCGCACCTGCGACCCAGGCGCTGGCAACCAAGGCGCAGGTGCCGCTTTATGCCTCCTTGCAAGACCTGTTGAGCACGCATCAGCCCGACGGTATTGTGCTGGCCAGTCCCAATGCGCTGCATGTGCCCCAGGCTCTGGCATGCGTGCAAGCGGGCGTACCCCTCCTGCTGGAAAAGCCGATCGCCATCAGCGTGGCGCAAGGGCGAGAACTGGTCAAGGCCGTGCAACACCACCAGGCCAAAGTGCTGGTCGGTCACCACCGGGCCCATAGCCCGATCATGGCTGCTGCTTCAGAGGTTTTAGCCTCAGGACGCCTGGGCGAGCTGGTGTCGGTCATGGGCAGCGCCACCTTTTTCAAACCTGAGCAATATTTTCTGGATGGGCCCTGGCGCACCCAGCCCGGAGGCGGCCCGATCCAGATCAACATGATTCATGAGGTGCACAACCTGCGTATGTTGTGTGGGGAAATTGTTGAGGTCCAGGCATTCGCTTCCCACACTGCTCGTGGTTTTGCGGTGGAGGATACGGTGGCCATCAACCTGCGCTTTGCCAATGGTGCTTTGGGCAGCTTCATGCTCTCCGATAGCGCCGCCAGTGCACGCAGCTGGGAGCAGACCAGCCAGGAAAACAAGTCGTATGCCAACTATGCGGATGAGGATTGCTATGTTCTTGCCGGCACCATGGGCAGCCTGGCAGTGCCCACCATGCGGCTCAAGTACTACCGCAATCAAAAGGAACGGTCCTGGATGAAACCGTTTGAGCAAAGCGTGATTGCCTTGCAACGACAGGATCCGCTGCTGCTGCAGATGGCGCACTTTGCCCGGGTCATCCGTGGTGAGGAGCGCCCATTGGTCAATATCATGGATGGCTTACGCAACCTGTGCGTGACCGAGGCCATCACCCGCGCAGCAGCCAGCGGGCAGGTGATTCGCCTGGAGGGTGAATTCGATGCGCTGGCGTGATCAGGAGCCGCTTGTTCTTGGCTTGCAGTGCTTGAGATGTAGGATCGACTGGCGCAGCTTTTCGCCAGGCCAGGCGGGAAATCCGCTGACCGATCAAGCTCTTGAACCATTGCCCTTTTATTTCTAAGGAGTCTGACCATGAGTATGACAAGTCTTTCGCGGGAGGCAGTGCTTGACAATGCCAACCCGCTGGGCATGGCTGGTATCGAGTTCATCGAGTACGTCACCAGCCGGCCCCAGGCGCTGGGCCAGGCCTTGGAGATGATGGGGTTTCGCCCGGTGGCGCGGCATCGCTCGCGCGAGGTCATGTTGTATCGGCAAGGGGACATGAACATCATCATCAATGCGCATGTCAGCGACCGCCCCTCCAGCCTGATGCCCAATGAAAAACCGGTGATTGCCGCCATCGCCCTGCGCGTGCGCGATGCGGCTGCTGCTTACCAGCATGTGCTGGCGCGTGGTGCCTGGGCGGTGCCCATCCATGTGGCGGTGATGGAACTCAATATTCCCGCAATCCATGGAGTGGGTTCGAGCCGGATTTATTTTGTCGACCGCTTTGAGGAATTTTCGATTTACGACGTGGATTTTGTGCCGATCCCCTCAGTCGAGGCCAAGCCGGCAGCGATTTCTGGCCTGCGCTGGTTCGGTGTTGTGCAATACATCGGCAATGACCGCATGGACGACTGGATCGAGTTCTATCGGGAATTGTTCGGCTTCGAGCCGGTGCCCGAGGCGCAGCACTTTGGCATCATGACCAAGGGCCGAATCCTGCGCAGTCCCTGCCGCAGCTTTTACCTGCAATTGATTGAGCCCGAGCCCGGCATTGTCGATGTCGAAGACGATGAGATGCTGCAGCGTATCGGACTGGGCACACCCGATGTACCCGATGCAGTCAAGGTTCTGCGTGGGCGTGGGGTGCAGTTTGTGCAAACCCCCGGACAACCGGTAAGCGAGCGTGGCGCGCTGACCACCAACTGGCTGGGCAGCGTGGCTTTCGAGCTGGTCCATGTGGAGCGTGCCTGATGAATGCCGCCACGATGCATCGCCAGGGTCACTTTGAAGACTTCGGGATGGACACCATCTCCATGGCCGGGACCCTGGGCGCCAAATTGCAGGCTGTGCGAGATGCCGGCTTCAGCCAGATCATGCTCAACGCGCGTGACCTCACCAGCCACGCTGAGGGGATCGAGGCGGCCATCCAGCTGGTACGCCACAGTGGCCTGCGTGTCACAGGCTTGCAGGTCCTGCGCGACTTCGAGGGTTTGTCGGGCCATCTGCATGAATACAAGATGGACATTGCCAAATCCATGTTGGAGATGAGCCATGCGGTCGGTGCCAAGCTGCTGCTGGTGTGCTCCTCCACCAGCGTGCATGCGAGCGAGGATCCGCAGCGGCTGGCCAATGACCTGCGCAAGCTCGCATTGCTGGCTGTGCCCAAGGGCATTCGCATCGCCTATGAGGGCCTGTCCTGGGGCCGTACGGTCAATGAGTTCACCATGGCCTGGGATGTGGTCAGCCGAGCCGATGCGCCCAACCTGGGCATTGGCATCGACTCCTTCCATGCCTTTGCCACCAAGACATCGCTCGATGAGCTCGACATGCTGGATCCGGAAAAGATTTTTCTGGTCCAGCTGGCAGACTTCATGTGGCAAGACATTCGTTCCGTCGAAGAGCGTATCAATACCGCCCGTCATTTCCGTGTCTTTCCCGGAGAAGGGGTGCACAGCCAGCAGCTGGCCGAACTGGTCATGCGCCTGGCGGCGCTCGGATACCGGGGCGACTACAGCTTTGAAGTCTTCAACGATGATTACCTGCAGATACCGCTACCGGTGGTGGCCCAGCGTGCACGCCGCTCGGCCGAGTGGCTGGGCGAGGAGGTGCTGCGCCGCTCAGTGCCCTTGCCCAATCGCATGCAGTTGCGGCCCTGAGCCGCGATTTGGCTCGCCAGCCAGGATGAGTTGGCGTGAAACTGGCTTTGCCATGAGGTTTGCGCATGGTGCTAGCATCGGCGCATGAAAAAAACCCTGAAAATTGACTTTGTGTCGGACGTGGCTTGCCCATGGTGCGCCGTGGGGCTGGCCTCCCTGGAGCGGGCGCTGGAGCGTGTGGCGCCGGAGATTGAAGCTGAGATGCATTTCCAGCCCTTTGAACTCAATCCGGACATGGTGCCCGAAGGCCGTGATGTCACTGAATATCTGGGCGAAAAATACGGCTCCAGCGCTGAACAGCAGGCCCAGACGCGTGCCCATATCGCCCAACGCGGCGCCGATGTGGGGTTCACCTTCAATCCTGATGGGCGAGGCCGGATCTGGAACACTTTTGATGCACACCGACTGCTGACCTGGGCGGGGGAGCAGGATCCCGCCCAGCAGCATCGCTTGAAGCGCTTGCTGCTGGAGGCCTACCATGGGCGTGCTCAAAGCCCGGCTGATCCTGCTGTACTACTCGATGCAGTGGGCGCAGCCGGCCTGGATGTCCAGCGTGCCCAAGCCATTCTGGCGGGTGAGGAATTTGCCGGTGAAGTGCGCGCTCGCGAAGCTTATTTCCAGCGCGCCGGAATTCACTCGGTGCCTGCCATCATCATCAACGAGCGGCACCTGATTTCCGGGGGGCAGCCTGTGGAAGTGTTCGAGCGCGCCTTGCGCGAGCTTGCGGCGGCCAACGCTGACGAGGCGACCCGAGAAGAAGCTTGAAAAACAGCTGGCTGCCGCTGGCGGTGACCTTGGCCATTCAGGCCCTGGTTTCCATGGCACTCCTGACCTTGCCGGTGATGGCGCCCGTGGTGAGCGAGGCAGTGGGCGTATCAGCTACCTATGTTGGCCTTTATGTGTCGCTGGTTTATGTGGGTGCCATGATTGCCAGCCTGTCCAGCGGTGCAGCTGTGGCCCATTACGGCGCGATTCGGGTGAGCCAGATTGGGCTGCTGATCTGTGCCCTCGGGCTGTCCTTATGCGCCTTGCCCTCATTGCCCCTGATGGTGGCTGGTGCCTTGCTAATCGGTTTGGGCTATGGCCCGGCTACGCCAGCGAGCTCGCATTTGCTGGCGCGCACCACCTCGGCAGACAATATGTCGCTGGTGTTTTCTCTCAAGCAAACCGGGGTGCCGCTGGGCGGTGTGATGGCCGGTGCCGTACTGCCAGGGTTGATGTTGCTGACCAATTGGCAGGTGGCCCTGCTGGTAGTTGCTAGCGCCTGCGTGGTGTGCGCTGCCTTGAGCCAATTTTTGCGCCGGCCAATGGATGCCGACCGCGATCCCAGCCAACCTGTCCGCCTGAGCAATCTGGCCCAGCCCATCCGCCTGATCCTGCGCGTTCCGGCGCTGCGCCTGCTGGCGCTTTGTTCGTTTCTGTTTGCCCTCACCCAGCTCTCCCTGGTGACCTATCTGGTCAGCTATCTGTATGAAGGCCTGACTTATGGACTGGTGGCTGCCGGCTTTACCCTCTCGGTGACCCAAACAGCCGGAGTGGTGGGCCGGGTGTTCTGGGGCTGGATTTCTGACCGCTTCCTGGGTGCGCGGCGAATGCTGGTGTTGCTGGGCGCCTTGATGGCCTTGTCCAGCCTGTCCACCGCCATGCTGTCGGTTGATTCGCCGGTCTGGCTGGTCTGGCTGGTGCTGACGCTATTTGGCGCCTCGGCCATTGGATGGAATGGCGTCTATCTGGCCGAAGTCGCGCGTCAGGCGCCTGCTGGTCAAGCGAGCCTGGCCACGGGTGGCACCCTCAGCGTCACTTTTCTGGGTGTGGTGCTGGGTCCCCCTCTGTTTGGCGCGGTTTGTGGCCTTTTTGACAGCTACCGGGCGGGTTACGCATCATTGGCCCTACCGACCCTGGTCTGCAGCATGCTGCTGATGAGGCGGCGCAGCGCCCAGCATTTTGGGTGATTTCAATGCGCAAACTGATTCTTGCGCTTTGCGTGAGTGGCAGCAACCTGCTTGCGCAGACGCTGCCTCTGCCCCCGACCATGAGCTTTGGCCTGTTTGGCGACACACCTTATTCCCAGTGGGAGCGTGAGCAACTGCCAGCCATGCTGGAGGCCATGGGCCGCGAAGGCCTGGCCTTTGCCGTGCACGATGGCGATATCAAGAACGGCTCCAGCGTCTGCAGCGATCAGGTATTTCTGGATGTGCTGGGGGTGTTTCGCGCCGCACCATTGCCGCTGGTCTATGTGCCGGGCGACAACGAGTGGACCGATTGCCATCGCAGCAACAACGGCCGCTACGATCCGGCCGAACGCTTGCGCAAATTGCGCGAACTTTTTTTTCAGGGCGATCACGCCCTGGGTCAGGGGCGTTTGAAGCTGACCCGACAAAGTGAGGACCCGCGTTATAGCGAGTACCGTGAGAATGTGCGCTGGGAGATGGGGGGCGTGCTGTTTGTTGGGCTCAATCTGCCCGGCAGCGATAACAATTACCACGGCGCCTCACGCGGCAGCGGCCCGGT
>JAFMJA010000165.1 GCA_017853735.1 Burkholderiaceae bacterium
GGCGGTCACCAAAGCCAGGGGCTTTGACGGCGACCACTTTCAAGATGCCGCGAATGGTGTTGACCACCAGGGTCGCCAGGGCTTCGCCTTCGACGTCTTCAGCCACGATGAGCAGCGGACGACCAGCTTTGGCGACAGCTTCCAGCGTGGGCAGCAGGTCGCGGATGTTGGACACTTTCTTGTCGTACAGCAACACGAAAGGGTTATCCAGAATGGCGGCCTGTTTTTCGGGATTGTTGATGAAGTAGGGTGACAGATAGCCGCGGTCAAACTGCATGCCTTCGACCACATCGAGTTCGTTTTGCAAGCTCTTGCCGTCTTCAACCGTGATCACACCTTCCTTGCCAACCTTGTCCATAGCGTCAGCAATGATCTGGCCAATGGAGCTGTCGCTGTTGGCGGAGATGGAGCCAACTTGGGCAATTTCCTTGGAGGTGGTGGTGGGCTTGGTGGCCTTCTTCAATTCATCGATCAGGGCGGTTACGGCCTTGTCGATACCACGCTTGAGATCCATCGGGTTCATGCCTGCGGCAACATATTTCATGCCTTCGCGCACAATGGCCTGAGCCAAAACCGTGGCGGTGGTGGTGCCGTCACCGGCGTTGTCGGAAGTCTTGGAGGCAACCTCCTTGACCATCTGCGCGCCCATGTTTTGCAGCTTGTCTTTCAGCTCGATTTCCTTGGCCACCGAAACGCCGTCCTTGGTCACCGTGGGGGCGCCAAACGAACGCTCAAGCACCACATTACGGCCTTTGGGGCCCAGGGTTACTTTGACGGCATTGGCAAGAATATTTACGCCTTCAACCATGCGATGGCGGGCTTCACCGCCGAACACTACATCTTTTGCAGCCATTTCTTACTACTCCAAATTCAATCTAGGACTATTGAGGACAAATTGATCGCGGTGCGATTATTTTTCAACCACGGCAAAGAGGTCTTCCTCTTTCATGACGAGCAACTCGTCGCCGCTGACTTTGACAGTCTGACCGCTGTATTTGCCAAACAGCACACGGTCACCTACCTTGACATTCATGGCAATGAGTTCACCCTTGTCATTCTTTCGGCCGGGACCGACGGCCAGGATTTCGCCTTGATCGGGCTTTTCCGCGGCGCTGTCAGGAATAACGATGCCGGAGGCGGTTTTGGTTTCGTTTTCTACGCGCTTCACAATCACGCGATCGGCCAGGGGGCGCAGTTTCATCAGGACTCTCCTTGAGGTTGAAACATGGTTTTAAAAAGCAACACCGACCAAAAGTCGGTGCATGTGTACGCAGTCGATCTGGATGTGTTAGCACTCAGATCCAACGAGTGCTAATGATATAGGATTTTTCCTATTTTTCAAGACCTCTGGGCGTTAAACTCAGCCAAGACTCTAAATTCCCTAGTGTTTTGCTTGGTTATTGGGGCCGCAATCTCTTCCTGTCCCCCCATCTTTCGGTATTCGAGTGAGCCCAGTCAATTTTCTACGGCAGTTCAACAGCCGGCCGCTGCGGATAGTGTCCGGGCTGGGGCTTTGCGCTTTGCTGGTCTTGGGGGGCAGCAGGGGGCATAAGGACCCTCTAGCGCCCTCCCCGGCTGTTTGGCCGGCCCAAGAAGAAATTCAGGCCGCATCTCTCAGGAAGATTGCGCAAGGCAATATTCCCATGCCGAACAACACCCCATCGGCGCATGCCAGTGCTGTGCTTGCCATGCCGCAAGGCCACCCCAGCGCAGTGATGGCCTTCTGGTTTGCCGGGTCAAGGGAAAGCGGTGCCGATGTGCAAATTTACAGTTCCCAGTTTGACCGCAGTTCCCAGTCATGGTCGCCAGCTGTTGTGGTTGTCAACCGATGGCAAAAAAGTGGTCGACTGCGGCATGGCCTGCGCAGATTAGGTAATCCAGTGGCTTGGATAGACCGGCAGCAACGGATTCATCTGTATGTGGTGGCGACAGGCTGGGGGGGCTGGGCTGCCAGCCGAATCCTGCACCTGAGACAGGTGGGGAATTTGGGAGTTGAACCTGACAAAGCAATCGAGTTTCAAACGCAGGGCCTGCTGCCACTTTCATGGTTGTGGAACATCAGCCATCTGGTGCGTAACTCGCCTTTGCCTTTACAGGATGGGGGTATGGTACTGCCGGCCTACTTTGAATTGGGGATGAAATTTCCGCTAGCCCTGAGATTTGACGCCGAAGGAGATTACCGAGGAATGGTTCGAATTTCTGCGCAACGGGATTTATTGCAACCCGCGCTTTTGCCGCGATCCCCCACCGATTGGTTGGCCTTGATGCGAGACAGCGGGTCTGACAAAAGAATCCGGGTAGCGCAAACACGAGATGCCGGACAACATTGGGAAGACAGGCCGAATCTGCTCCTGCGCAACCCGGATGCCGCATTGGCCACCCTTGCACTGGCACCAGGCCAATTATTGTTGGCTCATAACCCAAGAGAAAATTCCCGCGCAATCCTCGACTTGAGTTGCTCAAGCGATGGCCTGAATTGGAGCCAACTGGACTCCATCCAACAGGACCCATTGGGTGGTGAACATTCATATCCAGCCTTGGCTTGGTCAGACAACAGTCTTTGGTTGACCTTTACAGACCAAAGAAAAAGTATCGCTTGGCGACGCTATGCCGCGCCTGCAAGCCAAGAAAAGCAAAGTCAATGAACTGGATCGCCCTATTTCACAGTTGGATTGAAACCACTGGCCCGGAATTGCCTGCCCTGATATGGCGGCGCTGGTATCTGGATCTGGCCTGGGGATTGGTAATGTCGGCCTTCATTCTGGCGGCAATACCCCGTAGGCAATCGGTGCTCAATAAAGCCTTGGTGGCCGGTCTGACCTTACTGAGCTGTCAATTGCCAGGTATTTGGGCACCCAGTTACTGGCTTGGACTGGCTTTCCAGGCACCCAGTATCAGCAGCGCATTGCTTGCCGCCTGGTTTGTACAGCGTAAGCTCAGAGCTCAGGATGAGGAACAATGGGTGAAGCCAGCCGTGTTATGGCTGGCTGGACTGGGCGCCATCCTGGGTTGGCTCTTGCTGCTAGACACCCTCGCGTTGTTCCCGTGGTCACTATTTACGGTGGGCTTCAGCGCCCTCACACCCGGATTGCTGATGCTGCTCGCACTATGTCCTTGGATGCTGAGCCGTGCAATGGATCGCGACCTGGCTTGGGCAGCATTTCTGTTGGCGGTAATGTGCATCTTCATCGTGCTTCGATTGCCGAACGGAAATTTTTGGAATGCCTTGCTTGATCCCTGGCTGTGGCTTGGCTTGAATGGAATCGTTCTGAGACATGTGGTTCGGCGACTCATCAGAAGACAAAAAATAATCAAGACTTAGTGGGTCGGTTTGGCCCGGGTCAGCAACCACTCGCGCCTGAAAAGCCAAAGTTGCGGATACCATAAATTAGCCAAGGTGATTTCCCCGCTCTGGTAGCGGCTACGCAGGATCCAACGTTCGCCCAGGGCCAGGCAGTTGGGCAGGCAAGGTGGATTGGTTTCCTCGGGATTGGACTGGGTCCAGATGACTGCGGCGTAACGCTCTAATAAGGAGTCCAGCTTCTCAGAGGCCACGGGAAAGCCGTTGCCACTTGTGGGCACCGGCTGGGCGCGTGAATCGACGTCATAGGGAAGAATCGACTGGGCACCAGGTACTAGAAAACGGTAGCGCTCATACTGGCCGTTGAAATTATTGGGTGCAGCCAAGTTCCCCTTGGGCAGTAGCTGCTGGCTTTGCGGGCTGAATTGGCCGACAGGTCCATCCAGAGGTGAGGTGGTCGCAGCCCAGCCGGCGTAGATCAAAAAAATGACCCACAGAGCGCCAGCGCGAAACCAGATCGGATGCACCAGGCTGACCAGCGCAGCAGCCAGGCCGATCAGCAATACCAGGATGGAAATCGCCAATTCCATTGCGGAAAAAAGCCCTAAGGCATGGCCAGTCCAGGCGACCCTGGCCAGCAGAATGAACACTGGAATGGCCAACAACAGGGTTGGCAAAAACCAGACCCGAGGAATATCACGCCATACCAAGGTCAGGCCAATAGCGATGGCCGGCATGGCAGGAATCACATAGCGTGCAGAGCGCTGACTTGGAAGCAGAAATACCAGCAGCCAGACCAGCGCCCAGGCGATGAGTATCGCGTGATGGGGAGCTGGCTTATCTCGAAAGCGACTGAGCCGACCGATGCAGATCCAGCCCAAGCCCAGCACCACGAAAAAAAGAAAGCCCGCGTTGAGGGGGTAGGCCAGTAGCTGCGACCAAACACTGGAGCCATGCAGGCCGAAAGCCTCTTGCCAATAGCCTTGGGCATCAGAAAATTTGCTCGCATTCTCAGCCACCACAAACTCCTGCCAGACCTCGGCGGGTAGGGGGTCAAGAATAAACCAGAGGGAAAAAATAAGCAGTCCCAGCAAGGCGCTCAGACTGGTGAGGATGGTGTGGCGCACCAGAACTTGCCAAGTCAAACGTGGTTCGCTCCAGATCAGCGCCAACCACCAGGCCGCTGCGGCCGGCACAAGCAAGGCAAAGGACTTGTAGGCCAATCCAAGCCCGATACATATGCCTCCAAATAAATACGATGTCCATCGGGAAGTCAGGAGGGGCTCCCGTCCTCGCAGCCACAGCAAGGCGAGCAGGGGCAGACTGAGCCAGAAAGTTTCAGGCGCGCTGGTCAGGTAGGGGCGCCCAAATCGGTAGGTGCTGAAAAAAGCCAGAAACAGGCATCCAGCAAGCACCGCATCAGTCCAGCGGCGGGTGATGCGATGGGTGCAAGCAGCGATAGCCGCACTGAGCAAGAATGTGTAGAGAACTGAGGGAGCGCGCAAGAAAGCTGGGCTCCAGTGCTTACCCCAATCGCCTGCCACCATGGCCTGCCAGAAAAGCAGCGGGGGTTTGGTGTTGCGTGTGCCGGGAAGTTCAGACGCAAGGGGCAGCCACTGTCCGCTCTCGGCAGTCATGCGAGCAATATGTACGTAGACCATCTCGTCTCCGATGGTCGGCACATACTGCCCCCCCAAGCCATAGACATAGACGCACAAAGCCAGCAACAACAACAGAAGCACTTGCCAAACCGGGCTCTTGTCGAAGCGCTTGTTGTGGATGCCAGAGGAGCGCATGAAGTCAGAATACTCTTGCGAAGTGCCGTGGAGGGCCTTATGGCCTGTGCCGGTTGCGAAAGGTCCAAAGGTCATTGGTAATAAAGTTGCTCACACTGGCGATGCCAATGGCAATCAGATTGGCCAGCAAATAATGCAAGCCCAGGTGCATCAGACCAAGCGTCAGGGCATATTGGAGCAAGATGCCCAACCAGGATGCAGCAGCGTACTGGCCCAGTTGGGCCAACAGGCTGCGCTTGCGCAAGCGTTGCCCTTCATGATGCGCTGTCGCATGCAGTCGATCAGACCAGGTCCACAGACGATTCCAGGTGAAATTGTTGACAGTGGCCACAGCAATGGCCAAGGCAAGTGAAAAATAGGGCTTGCTGCCAGCGGGCTCGATTGCGCTGAACACCAATTCATGGGCAGTGAAGAGCACGCTCAGGTTGACCACCGTGCCGCTGGCACCGACCAGAGCAAAGCGCATGAAGCGAAATTGGTGTAACCAGTTCATCCAGCGCCAGAGCTGAACACGCAAGCCGGACACCATCAAGCACCTGCCTCAGCATGAACTTTTCCCAGAATTCGCAAGGCATCGGTCAAGACAGGATCGGGCAAGATGCGCTTGAGACACTGGTTGTCACCATCGCAGAAGGTCTGACGGTGGTTATAGGCTGAAAGACAAGGGGAGCAGGCGATGCCAGATTCATAAACATCGGCGCGTTGTCCTCTCGGGCCGGGCAGCGGCCCATAAAGACGGCTGGTTTCAGGACCAAAAAACATCAGCGTACGGATCGGGGTGAGGCTGGCAAAATGACCGGGTCCGCCATCGTTGGTCAGTAAGAGATGGCTCGCGTGGAACAGCATCAAGAGTTCACGCAGGCTTTTTGTGTAGCCGGTCAGGGAGATGCAGGCATTGTCTTGTACCTCATTGCAGATTTCTGCGGCCAGAACGCTGTCTTCTTGTAAACCGATCAGGCCGACCGCATGGCCCGCCTCACATAAGCCGCGAGCCACCTTTGCGTAGTGCACTGCGGGCCATGCCCGCTCGGGCAGTATGCCCCCGCCCGGGTACATCAGCGCAATCTTTC
>JAFMJA010000166.1 GCA_017853735.1 Burkholderiaceae bacterium
ACTTGGCTACGAACCAAGGGGTCGTGGGTTCGAATCCTGCCAGCCGCGCCATTCAATGATAAAGCCTTGAGACATCAAGGCTTTTTTCATTTCGAGCGGACCCACAACACAGAGCTGACATTCAAAGTCGGACTTCAATCAGCATCGGGCCGGTTTCGCCGCGAGAAGCCATCAGGCTTTCATAATACTCTTCAGCGCTCGAGACCGCCACAGCAGGCACGCCCATACTTTTCCCCATGGCCACCCAGTCAATGCGCGGATTTTCCAGGGACATCATGGTCAGGGCCTGAGGTCCGGGTGTACCCCCCTTCTTCATGCTGGCAAATTCATTTCTGAGGATTTGGTAGGCGTTGTTGGCAAAGACAATGGTGGTGACATTGAGGCTTTCGCGGGCCTGGGTCCAGAGCGACTGGATGGTGTACATGGCACTGCCGTCACCGACCATGCAGAACACCCGGCGATCAGGACAGGCCAGCGCTGCTCCGGTTGCCGCGGGTGTGCTGAAGCCGATCGAGCCGCCCATGTTTTGCAACACGTCGTGGGGCGCAGCGCCTGCCGTCAAGCCCATGGTCTCGCGCCCGGTGGTCAGAGATTCATCCACCAGGATTGCGTTCTCTGGAAGGGCCGCTGATATGGCATGCGCAATACTGGCCGGACTCAGCGCGCCTTGAGGCGGGCCTTCTTTGGAACGCGCCTGACGCGGTGGCGCAAGCTTGTGATGCCCCAGTGCATCGCGCAACATCTCAAGGCCTGCCACACTGTCTTCATCGATATGGGTCAGGTTGTGCACCATGCAGCCGGCTTGCTTGAGCACGCTGGGCTGATCGGGGTAGCTGAAGAAGGCAATGGGCTCGCCGGTTTCCACAGTAATCAGGTGCTTGAATCCGCGCAGGAATGCAACCGCTGCCGGCACAGCGTAGGGAATCCTTTCCAGCGGCACCCTGCCAGCGCCGCGCTCAATGCGGGCAGAGAAAAACTGGGTGGCCAGGCGACACGCGGAGCCAGCCGCCACGCTGCCCGCAAGCTCCAAGGCGCGACCGCGTGTGGCGGCACCGCCCAAGATGATCAGGGTGGGTTCACCCAGACGCAGCACCCGGGCAATGTGCTCGATCCGGTCGGCCGATGGCGCCCTGGGAATGCTGGGTTGAATGACCAAAGGCTGGGGATTGCCGGCCTCCCCCCACGATGTTTCACCCGGCAGGATGAGGGTGGCAATGCCGCCTGGCTTGGCTCGCGCGGCAGCTACCGCCATGGCCGCATCGGTGGCTAGCGATTGGGCTGAATCAGTTCGCCGTAACCAGCGGCTCATCGGACGGGCCAGGCCCTCAATGTCCGAAGTGAGGGGGGCATCGTATTGGAGGTGAGAGGTGGAGTGCTCACCCACGATATTGACAATCCCTGAGCCAGCCTTGCGGGCATTATGCAAGTTGGCCAGGCCATTCGCCAGACCCGGGCCCAGATGCAGCAAGGTACAGGCAGGGGAATTTTTCATCCGGTACCAGCCATCGGCAGCACCGGTGGCCACGCCTTCGAACAGGCACAGCACGCTGCGCATACGAGGGTTTTCCAGCGCAGCCAGAAAATGCATTTCCGAGGTCCCCGGGTTGGCAAAGCAAAGGTCGACGCCGTTGCCAACGAGGGTATCGATCAGGGTTTCCGCGCCATTCATATGAAATGTCCGTCTATTGAAATTATTCGTAAGGCATCTTAGCCAGCTTCAACCAATACCAAGCATCACGCCGGACAGTGATATGTGACTCAGCCGCGAGCGATCTGCCCTTGCTCGTACCAGGACTTGGTATTGTTGACCACCCGCACCACCAGCAACATCACCGGCACTTCGATCAGCACGCCCACCACTGTGGCCAGGGCCGCGCCAGAATTAAGTCCAAACAGGCTGATGGCTGCAGCGACCGCCAGCTCAAAGAAATTGCTGGCGCCAATCAGCGCCGACGGACAAGCGACTTCATGTTTGACACCCAAAGCACGGTTCAACCAGTATGCCAATGCTGAATTGAAAAACACCTGGATCAGGATGGGTACAGCCAGCAAGGCGATGATCAGGGGCTGGCGCAGTATCGCTTCGCCCTGAAAGGCAAATAGCAGCACCAGTGTGGCTAGCAATGCCGAGATCGACCAGGGTCCGATCTTGGCCATAGCCGCATCAAAGGCCGCCTGCCCAGCCGCGAGCAACCTGCGCCGCCACAGTTGGGCCAGGATGACCGGTACCACGATGTAGAGAACAACCGAGGTGATCAAGGTATCCCAGGGCACGGTAATAGCCGACAGGCCCAGCAACAAAGCCACCAGTGGCGCAAACGCAAACAACATGATGCTGTCATTGAGCGCCACCTGAGTCAGTGTGAACAAGGGGTGACCACCGGTGAGCCGGCTCCAGACAAACACCATGGCCGTGCAAGGTGCTGCAGCCAGCAAAATCAGGCCGGCAATGTAACTGTCAATCTGTTCGGCCGGCAACCAGGGCGCGAACAGCTGGCGAATGAACAGCCAGCCCAGCAACGCCATGGAAAAGGGCTTGACCAGCCAGTTCACGAACAGCGTGACGCCAATGCCACGCATTTGCTGGCGCATCTCATGGATCGCTGAGAAGTCCACCTTCACCAGCATGGGAATGATCATCACCCAGATCAGCAAGCCCACCGGCAGGTTGACCCTTGCCAATTCCAGACGGGCTATGGCCTGGAACAGTGCAGGCAAAAACTGCCCCAGGGCGATACCAGCCACAATGCACAGGAAAACCCAGACCGTGAGATAACGCTCAAAGACGCCCATGGTCGAACCAGCGCTTTGCTTTTCTGCAACTTGCGTTTGCGCACCCATCTCACGCCTCCTTGGCCAGGTCGCGTGCCGACTGCTGAAAATGCTGCGGGCTCAGTCGTTCTGACGGCAGATTGACCAGCCGCTGCAAGCGCTGGCGGATGGCCTGCAGCGTATGCGCGAACGCTTGCAGGCGTTGCGCCTCAGTGCCCTGCACCTCAGATGGGTCGGCATAGCCCCAGTGCGCAGTGGCGGGGTGACCAGGCCAAACCGGACACACCTCGCCCGCCGCGTTATCACACACCGTAATGATCAGGTCCATGACAGGCGCCTCTGGCGCGGCAAACGCCTGCCAGCTTTTGCTGTAGAGGCCATCGGTCGGGATACCGGCTTCTTGCAGCGCCCGCAATCCCAGCGGGTTGGGTTCTTGGTTGGCACGCGGGGAGCTACCGGCTGAATAGGCTTTGAACCGGCCGCGGCCTAGATGGTTCAAAGCCGCTTCGGCCAGAATGCTGCGCGCTGAATTGTGCGTACACAGAAAAAGCACGTGAAGGACTTTTATTGGGACAGTCATGTTTTGTGTAAAGCGGGCTGAGCCTCAAGAGAGCTCTCTTCGCTGCTGGAAATTCATGGATTTTTACTTGCGTTAGGATAGATTGTCCGGTGAAATTCGCTGAAACTCATTGGCGTCAACAAGAGAAATCTTGACAAACAATTGCACAACAAGAGGAGACTCAGGTGAGATTTCTCAATCCACAAATTTTTATATTTCTGACGTTTGCCATGTCTTGTCTGGGTGCTACTGCCCAGGCTCAGGAATTTCCCAGCAAGCCCCTCAAAATCTATGTCGGGCAGGGCGCTGGTGGCGGCATGGACAACCTGGCGCGCATCGTGGCGCAGCGCCTGTCTGGCCAACTTGGTCAGCCTGTGATTGTGGAGAACAAGGTTGGCGCGGGTGGCATCATCGCCACCGACTTTGTCGCCAAGTCGGCAGCGGACGGCTACAGCCTGCTGATGGGCCCAATCGGCAATATGGTTTTCACCCCCATCCTGACGCCGTCGCTCAAATATTCACCCACCAAGGATTTTGCCCCCGTCTCGCTGGTTGCCACTTTCCCCCTGGTGCTGGTGGTCAACGCCAAGTCGAAGTTCAGCACTGTGAAAGAGTTGGTGGAATTCATGAAGGCCAACCCTGAAAAGTCGAATTACGGTGGCTCGGGTCCGGCTTTTCAGTTCGCCAACGAAATGTTCAAGGTCAAGACTGGCGCCAAAGGTGAGTTCATTCAGTACAAAAGCATGAGCGAGACCATCACCGCCCTGATCACCGGAGACCTGGTGATGTCCATGGTGGACACCGGACCCGCCTCCACCCACCTGGCATCGGGCAATCTGCGTGCGCTGGCGGTCACCTCCCCGCAGCGCCTGGCCAGCCTGCCCAATGTACCCACTATGGCCGAGCTGGGCTTTCCGGAGATTGAGTTTCGCTATTGGAGCGGCATCTTTGCGCCCGCTGGCACGCCGCAGCCAGTGGTGAAAAAGCTGGAGACCGAGATCAACAAATTGCTCCAGCAGCCTGAAGTGATGGCGCAAATGGCCAGCCAGCAGGTGATGGCCACCGGCAGCAGCGCAGAGGAACTGGGCAAGCTGGTGGCGACCGATTTGCAGCGCTGGGGCAGCGTGGCCGATACTGCCAAGATCAAAAAGAACAATTGATTCCCGCATGAGCCAGCCGAACAAGCCGCAACGGGTGATAGATTTCCATGTTCATACCCTGGAGCCCGAGGTGTTCAAGGCCTCGACCAACAAGACGGTGTTTACCGGCTTTGGCGCCAACCCGGTGAGCGAGCCCAGGCCAGGTGCCAGGGCATTGCTCGAGCGCATGTTCCAGCCCCAAGCGCTTATCGAGGACATGGATGCGCGCGGCATCGACATGTCGGTGATCACCTCCAGCACGGTGCTGCAGGGGACGTCCTGGGCCTCGGCCGAGCAGGATCTTGCCTTGTGCCAGCGTTGCAACGACCAGTCTGGGGCCTGGATGGCCCAACATCCCAGCCGTTTTGTCGGCAGTATGGTGTTGCCCCTCCAAGACGTGGGCAAGTCACTGCTTGAGTTGCAACGCGCCCAGAGCCAGCTGGGATTAGGGGTGGTGAACGCCTCGTCCAACTACCAAGGGGTGTACCTGGGAGACGAGGTCTACATGCCCTTCTGGGAAGCAGTGGCGTCCCTGGGCCTGACCGTCTGGATTCACCCCGAAGGGGTGGACGATCCCTGGTTTCAGCAGTACAGCCTGTGGAATTCTCTGGGCCAGTCGATCGAAGAAACCAAGGTCATGGCCTCGTTGATCTACGGCGGTGTGATGGAACGCCACCCGGACCTGAAGGTGGTGATGGCGCATGGCGGCGGCTATTTTCCCCACTACCTGGGAAGGCTGGACCGCAATGCGGTGAACCGGCCTGACACGGTGAAAAACCTGGGTGGCAAGTCACCACGCGATTTTCTCGCGCGCTTTCATTACGACACCTGCGTCTATGACCCGAAAGTGCTGAATGTGCTGCTTGGCCTGGTGGGGCCAGAGCGCCTGGTCATGGGCAGCGACTATCCCGTCGGCGAGAAAGACCCGGTGGCCTGGTTGCGCAAGGCAGGACTGAACGGCGCGCAATTGCAGGCGGTGGCTGGCGGCAATGCGGCCAGGCTGCTTGGCCTCACACTTTGAGCGCGGCGCTTATTCAGCGCTGGGGCGGCTGGCCGGCGGGCGCAGTCAGCGGAGGTGGCGCGCTGTAACCCGGCGGAGGAGGTGGGGGGGTGCCAGCAGGCGGCGGGGGCGGATAGCCCAGATGTGCCGGGGCCGGTGATCGCCGGTAGGATGTCCCATAGCCAGGGGTAGGCACCTGATTGCCCTTGGCATACATGCACTGGATATAGGCATTGTCATAGCGGTGCTGCGCACCGGAGGAAGATCCCTGGGCGGCACTGGTGCCCGCCACAGTGCCCACAATCAGTCCCGTACCGGCACCCGTGCCAGCGCCACGCTCGCCACCCATGGCAGCACCCGCCAAGGCCCCTACCGCAGTACCCACAGCAACGCTGCGCAAGGTGGCGTCGGTGGCCGCCTGATCGGCACCACCTCCGCCAATTTGGCTTTGCGCCCAGCTGCGACATTCGGAATCATCAAAACGAAACTGATCCCAACTCTTGCCACTGCCTGGCAAGGCCATGACACTGGGACCCGAAGGTGAGACGGCACAGCCGCTCAGCATCGCCACCAGCAAAGTGGCAAGGGGTAATGCAACAGTTTTTTTCATGAATCGCTGTTTCCAGGTAAGATGGTTTTACTGCGCAGCCTGTGCTGGCACAGGTACCCAGGGCGCGGCGCAT
>JAFMJA010000167.1 GCA_017853735.1 Burkholderiaceae bacterium
GGAGGCACAAAAAGCCCTGCTGGCCGAAACCAATTTTCGCCGCGCCATGGAAAACTCCATGCCCACCGGGATGCGTGCGCTGGACCTCAAAGGCCAGATCACCTATGTCAACACGGCGTTTTGCCAGATGACCGGATGGAGCGAGGCCGAGCTGGTCGGTGCCAACCCGCCCTTTCCCTACTGGCCTGAAGAGGACCGGGAAATGCTCATGACCTGGCTGGACGATGAACTCAATGGTCGGATCACCCCGGGTGGATTTCAGGTTCGCGTCAAGCGCAAGGACGGCACCATTTTCGATGCCCGCCTGTATGTGTCACCCCTGGTGGACGCAATGGGCCAGCAAACCGGCTGGATGACCTCGATGACAGACATCACCGAGCCCAACCGCGTCCGCGAGCAACTCTACGCCTCCTATGAACGCTTCACCACAGTGCTTGATGGTCTGGATGCCTCAGTGTCAGTGGCTCCAGCCCAATCGGAGGAGCGCCCTGCTGAACTGCTGTTTGCCAACACCCGCTACAAGGAATGGTATGGCGAGGGTATCGAGGGTCATCTGCAAATGGCAGCCCATGTCAATGAGGCGCCCATGCCCAGCGCCTGGCGAAGCACCGTGCTCGAGCCCGAACAGGCTGAAATCTATGTGGAAGCCCTGGGCAAGTGGCTCGAATTGCGCACCCGTCTGCTCACCTGGGTAGATGGTCGAATGGCCCAGATGGTGATCGCCAGCGATATCACCCCCAGGCGGATGGCCGAAGAACAGGCCGCCGTGCAAGCTGAGCGCGCCCAGGCAGCCAGCCGGCTGGTCACCATGGGCGAGATGGCTTCGAGCGTAGCGCATGAACTCAACCAGCCACTCACCGCCATCAGCAACTATTGCACCGGCATGGTCTCGCGCCTGAAAGTGCACCGCATCTCCGAGCAGGACCTGGTGGAGGCCCTTGAAAAAACAAGCCGTCAGGCGCAACGCGCAGGTCAGATCATTCAGCGCATCCAGTCCTTCGTCAAGCGCAGCGCACCCAACCGCAGCTTGGCCAATGTGGAAACCATGGTCGAAGAAGCCATGGACCTGGCCCAGATCGGCTTGCGCCGGCATGGTGTGCGCCTGACCCACCAGGTCAGCGCGGCTTTACCACCTCTGTTGGTGGATCCGATCCTGATCGAGCAGGTTCTGGTGAACCTGCTCAAGAATGCGGCCGAGTCGTTATCGCTGGCCAACCGCTCACCCGAGCAACGTCGGGTAGTGTTGAGCGTGCAAGCCGCGCGGATGGATGAAAAAGCTGGCATTGAATTTCAGGTCACTGACAATGGGCCAGGTATCGCGCCTGAGGTGCTCGATCGCCTGTTCGAAGCTTTTCACAGCACCAAGACTGAAGGCATGGGCATCGGGCTGTCACTGTGCCGTTCCATTGTTGAATCGCACCAGGGTCGGATGTCGGCACGGAACCTCTACAATGCCAACGAACTGATAGGCTGTTGCTTTTCGTTTTGGATTCCCTTGCCTGACATCGTGAACCAGAACGCGGCGCACACCGAATATCGAACTGACAGGATCGTGGGATAGCGCATGACTTTAGTACCTAAAAAAGGCACGGTGTATGTGGTCGACGATGACGAGGCCGTACGTGACTCGTTGCAGTGGCTGCTCGAAGGCAAAGACTTTCGGGTGAGCTGCTTTGATTCGGCCGAGTCATTTCTGGGTCGTTACGACCCTCGTGAAGTTGCCTGCCTGCTGGTGGATGTGCGCATGGGCGGCATGACCGGGCTGCAGTTACAGAGCCGCCTGCTCGACGAGCAGTCGCCCCTGCCGGTGGTCTTCATCACTGGTCACGGCGATGTGCCCATGGCGGTGGACACCATGAAAAAAGGCGCCATGGATTTCATCCAGAAGCCGTTTGACGAAGAAAAGCTGGTCCCCCTGGTCGAGCGCATGCTCGAACGCGCCAGGGAGACATTTGCTGACCACCAAAAGGCTGCCACCCGCGATGCCCTGTTGTCCAGGCTGACCCAGCGCGAGAGCCAGGTGCTCGAGCGTATCGTGGCCGGGCGCCTGAACAAGCAGATCGCCGACGACCTGGGCATCAGCATCAAGACGGTGGAGGCGCACCGCGCCAACATCATGGAAAAGCTCAATGCCAATACCGTGGCCGACCTGCTCAAGATTGCTTTGCGGCCTGGCGCTGTCAAGGCCTGAGCGCCTGGTCACTTGCCTGCGCCACCGCCCTACCCCCGCCCTGTGGTGGGCCTGCATCAGCCCCCTGCTTTGAAACCGATTGGAATTCATGAGCGCCCAAATCATTGACGGCAACGCCCTTTCGCAACGTCTGCGTGCAGCAGTCGCTCAACGCGCCACCGCGCTCAAGGCCCGCGGCATCCAGCCAGGGCTGGCAGTCATCCTGGTAGGCAACAACCCGGCCTCTCAAGTCTATGTTCGCAACAAGGTCAAGGCCTGCGAGGACAGCGGGCTGCGCTCTGTGCTGGAGAAATATGACGCCGACCTGAGCGAAGCGGCGCTGCTGGCGCGCGTGGCCGCGCTCAATCAGGACCCCAGCATCCACGGCATCCTGGTCCAGCTGCCTTTGCCCGTGCATATCGATGCGCACAAGGTGATCGAGGCGATATCGCCTGCCAAGGATGTGGACGGCTTTCATGTGGCCAGCGCTGGCGCCCTGATGGTGGGCCAGCCCGGTTTCTGGCCCTGTACGCCTTATGGCTGCATGAAAATGCTCGAGAGCATCGCCTACGAGCTCAAGGGCAAGCATGCGGTGGTGATTGGGCGCTCCAATATTGTGGGCAAACCCATGGCCCTGATGCTGCTGCAAAAGAATGCCACGGTCACCATCTGCCACAGTGGCACGCCCGACCTCAAGGCCATGACCCTTCAAGCCGATGTGATCGTGGCGGCCGTGGGCAAGCGCAATGTGCTCACCGCCGACATGGTCAAGCCCGGCGCGGTGGTGATTGATGTGGGCATGAACCGCAACGATGAAGGCAAGCTCTGCGGCGATGTGGATTTTCAGGGCGTGCGCGAGGTGGCTGGCTGGATCACGCCAGTTCCCGGCGGGGTCGGGCCGATGACGATCACCATGTTGCTGGTCAACACCCTCGAGGCTGCCGAGCGCAGCGCAGCCTGAGCAAGATTTCCTAAGCCAGGCCAAATCTGCCCTGGCAATGTCTCAAGCCAAGGCCCTTGCAAGTACCCTGCACCCACCCCATCTAAAGACCATGAACAACCCCCTGCTGGACTTCACCGATCTACCCCTGTTTGACCAAATCAAGCCAGAACATGTGGCCCCCGCCATGGACAGCTTGCTGGCCCAGTCCGAGGCGGCCCTGGCCAGGGTCAGTGGGGCAGACTTCCCCCCCCGCTGGACGGAGATCAGCGCGGTGCTCGATGTGGCCACCGAACGCCTGGGACGGGCCTGGTCGGCAGTCAGCCACCTGAACAATGTGGCCGACACGCCCGAATTGCGCGCAGCCTTCAATGCGGCCCTGCCGCGCATCACCGACTTCTGGACCCGCCTAGGCGCAGACGAACGCCTGTATGCCAAATACAAGGCCATCGATCCTTCCACACTCAACCCCGAGCAGCAGCAGGCCTTGCGTCTTGCCCTACGCAGCTTCGTGCTGGGTGGGGCGGAGCTGAGCGGCCCCGACAAGGAGCGCTTTGCCAGCATCCAGGAACGGCAGGCCGAACTGAGCCAGAAGTTCAGTGAGAATGTGCTCGACGCCACCGACCACTTTGCCTACTACGCCAATGCGAGCGAGATCGAAGGCTTGCCCCAGGATGTGATCCAGGCTGCCCGTGCCGCCGCCCAGCAAGACGGACGTGAGGGCTACAAGCTCACCCTCAAGATGCCCTGCTACCTGCCGGTGATGCAGTTCGCCCGCAGTGGCGAGCTGCGCCAGCGGCTCTACCGCGCCTATGTCACCCGCGCGTCTGAGCAGGCTGGAGAAGAAGCCGTGCAGTTCGACAACAGCGCTGTCATCCGTGAGCTGCTCGCACTGCGCCAGGAAGAAGCGCGCCTGCTGGGCTACCGCAATTTCGGTGAGGTCTCGGTGGTGCCCAAGATGGCGCAATCACCGCAACAGGTGCTGACCTTCCTGCGCGACCTGGCCGTCCGGGCCCGGCCCCATGCCGAGCGCGATGTGGCCGAGCTGCGCGCCTTTGCCAGTGAGCGGCTCCAGCTGCACGACCCCCAGCCCTGGGACTGGCCCTATCTGTCCGAGCGGCTCAAAGAGGAGCGTTACGCCTTCAGCGAGCAGGAAGTGAAAGCGTATTTCACCGCCCCGCGTGTGCTGGCCGGTCTGTTTCGGATTGTCGAAACCTTGTTTGAGGTTCGCATCCAGCCCGATACCGCCCCGACCTGGCACCCCGGGGTAAGCTTTTACCGCATCGAGCGCTCCCTGCCGGGTGGCGCGGCCCAGCTGCTGGGCCAGTTCTACCTCGATCAGCCGGCCCGCCAGGGCAAACGCGGGGGCGCCTGGATGGACGATGTGCGTTCGCGTTGGCTGCGTCCTGACAGCGGCACCCTGCAAACCCCGGTGGCGCATCTGGTGTGCAACTTTGCCGAAGGCGTGGATGGCCAGCCCGCCCTGCTCACCCATGACGATGTCATCACCCTGTTTCACGAGTTCGGCCATGGCCTGCACCACCTGCTGACCCAGGTGAATGAGCGCGATGTGGCCGGCATCAGTGGGGTGGAATGGGATGCGGTGGAGCTGCCCAGTCAGTTCATGGAGAACTTCTGTTGGGAGTGGAACGTCCTGTGCGACATGACCGCCCATGTGCAGACCGGTCAAGCCATGCCGCGCGCCCTGTTTGACAAGATGCTGGCCGCACGCAATTTCCAGAGTGGCATGCAAACCCTGCGCCAGATCGAGTTCGCCCTGTTTGACATGCTGCTGCACACCGACCATGAGCCTGAACAGGACTTTCTGCCCCTGCTCGATCTGGTGCGCGCCGAGGTGGCGGTGTTGCAGCCGCCAGCCTGGAGCCGCTCGGCACACAGCTTCAGCCATATCTTTGCGGGCGGCTATGCGGCCGGCTACTACAGCTACAAGTGGGCCGAGGTGCTCAGCGCCGACGCCTACGCCGCCTTTGAGGAAACCCTGAGTGCGCAAGGCTTGCCAAGCCCGCAAACTGGGCGAAAATACCGACAAGCCATTCTGGAGGCCGGCGGCAGCCGCCCAGCCATCGAATCGTTCAAGGCCTTTCGTGGGCGCGAGCCCAGCCTGGATGCCTTGCTGCGCCACCAGGGCATGGCACCGATTGAACTAGCCGATCCACACAACCGTGAAGCCCCTAATGTTCATCGCTCGAATTGGGCTCCTGCTGGCAAGCTGCCTGCTGCTGACAGCGCCGGCCCAGCTTAGCGCCCAGGCGATCTACCGCCTGGTCGGCCCCGATGGTCGGGTGATCTACACTGACCGGCCACCCGCTGCCGGAGCCAAAGCCAGCAGCACCCCTACAAATTTTGGTCCAGACGCCGCGGACAGCACCAGCCTGCCCTATGCCTTGCGCCAGGTAGTGCAGCGCTATCCAGTCACCCTCTACAGCGGCGCCAATTGCAGCCCCTGCAGCAACGCGCGCAAGCTGCTGCAGGACCGCGGCATTCCGTTCAGCGAGCGCACCGTCAACACGGTTCAGGATGGTGAGGCGCTCAAGCGGATCAGTGGTGATTTGCTGCTACCGGTGCTCAGTATCGGCGCACAGGTGTTGAAGGGCCTGGCGGCCAGCGAATGGCATCAGTACCTGAGCGCGGCCGGCTACCCGGAAAAATCCGAGTTGCCCGGCAACTACCGATACGCAGCGCCAGCGCCCCTGGTGCAAACGCAGAAGGCCGAGCCCGCCACAGCGGCGCAGCCTGCCCCCGCAGCAACACCCGTCACCCGGGAAGCGCCCGCCAATCCGGCAGGCATTGTGTTTTAGAAATTCAGCGTCCTGACGCCCTGGGCCGTGCCGAGCAGGCAGACCTGGGCGCGCTGGTGGGCAAACACCCCGACCGTCACCACCCCAGGCCACTGGCTGACCATGCTCTCGAAGGCCAGCGGCTCGCTGATGCGCAAGCCACTGACATCAAGGATATGCTGACCATTGTCGGTCACCAGCGGCTGGCCCTCTTTCTGGCGCAGACGAGCCTGGGCGCCCAG
>JAFMJA010000168.1 GCA_017853735.1 Burkholderiaceae bacterium
GCCGGGGCCCCATTCGATGGCGTAACCCGCATTCTTCATGCGGCCACCACTGCGCATCACCGAATCGAGGTCGGGCATCAGAAAGGCGATGTGGTTGAGTGCATCGTTGTCGGTATCGCCAAGCGCCAGGCTGTGGTGATCGCTGTTGCAGCGCATGAAGGCCATGATACGGGTCCGATCAGACAGACTGAAATCAAACACCTGCTCCAGAAATTGGCGCGAGGCCTCCACATGGCGGCTGTTGAGCACCACATGCGCCAGCCGTATCGGCCGATCTGGCAGCTGGCGCACATCCTGGTGCAATTCATCCCCCCAGACCAGGCGAAATATCCGGCCATCTGCATCCGCGATGGTCACCGCCTCGCCTCCCCCCGGTTCCTCTATCTCCGAGACTGCTTGAAGAACCTCCCCCCCATGCCTGCGCACCAGATGGACCACCTCGTCCAGGGCAGCCCGGCTGCGCGCGCGCAAGGTCACATGGCGGATGCGTGCTGGTCCGAGCGCTTGATGCAGTGCCAGCAGATGGTGATCTGCGCCTGTGCCGCGCAGGTAAATGGCATCTGGCGTGCGAGCGGCCACCTCCAGATGCCAGACTTCGGTATAGAACTTTTCTGCCTGCAGGAGGTCGGGCACGGTCAGGGCGACACTTCGCAAGGCGCTGACGCGGGATGAGGCATGGGTCATGGCAATGGTCCTGTCAGCATGTCACAAGCCCAGGAATCGGCGCGCGTTGGCATGCACCAACTGCTCGACCACGGCTTCTTCAAATCCAGCAGCCCGAATACGCTCTACCGGCTGGTGGTCATGAAAATTGAAGGGGTAATCCGTCCCGATCATCAGCTGGCTGGCGCCAAAGGACTGCACCAGATGACGCAGGGTAGCCGCATCAAAAACCAGGGTGTCGAAAAACATCTGTCGTGCTTGCTCGGCGGGAGGTACCCGCACGGTGTCTTTGAGGGCCGGAAATACCGAGGTGGCTTGCTGCAAGCGTGGCAGCAGCATGGCCAGGCTGCCTCCGCCATGGCTGAAAGCAATGCGCAGGCCTGGCAATTTGCTGAGCAAGTTGCCGGTGATCACCGAGGCAGCGGCCAAACCCACATCGGTGGGATAGGCCAGTACCTGCTGCAAGGCAGCAGGCCCCACCAGCCGGTCCATTCCCGCAGGACGCAGAGCATGGACAAATACCGGCAAGTCCAGGGACACACAGGCTTGGAAAAAAGGAAACCAATGCGGGTCGCCGATCACCAGGCCATTGATGTTGCTGCCAATTTCAACCCCGCGCAAGCCCAGTTTTTCTTTCATGTAACGCAGCTCGGTCAGCGCCAGGTCCAGGTCCTGCAGGGGCACTGCGCCCAGGCCAATCAGCTGCCCCTGCGATTCGCCGATCATCGTGGCGATCTGCTCATTGAGATAGCGCACCAGCTGCGCTGCGGCCGAAGGCGACAGCCAGTAAGACAGCAGCTCGGGCATGGGTGAAATCGCCTGCAACTGCAGGCCCATCTCGGCAAAGTCTGCCAGGCGCAGAGAAGCGCTCCAGCTCGTGTCGGAGACGGTGCGATAGTTCTTGCCATCAATCATCACGCTTCGGTGATGACAATCCTGCGCAGGCGCCATGGACGGCCAGCCCGCCGGGGACGCCCCACCCGCATAAGCCGGGAAATCAAACGGAATGATGTGGGCGTGGATATCCACGCCACAGGCGCAAAGGGCCATATTGCCTAGCCCGCCACCAGACCTGCGCTTTGCACACCTGCGATGCAGATTTCCTCGTCCTCATCCCCAGTGCCACCGCTGGCACCCACCGCGCCAAGAATCTGACCCGCTGCATTTTTGATCAGCACCGCACCCGGTTGCGGCAGAAACTTGCCCTCAGCGGTGGAGGCCAGAGTCAGGAAGAAGCTGGGGTTTTCCTTGGCACGCTGCGCCAAGACCCGGCTCGAGACACTCATGCCCACTGAGCCCCAGGCCTTGCCACGCGCCACATCAAAGCGAAACATGCTGGCGCCGTCCTGCCGGGCAAAGGCCTTCATCTGGCCCGCCTCATCAAGCACCACCACCCCCATCGGCTTGTAGCCCGCTTGCAGGGATCGGGCCAGGGCCCCGGCAATGATTTGTTGAGCTTGAGCCAGTGTCAGCGTTTCCATGAAAGTCACCTTTTAGATAGATTAGGTACAGATGGCCTGGATTATTCCTGATTCAACTGGCAAGGCCTCGAAGAAGGCGGGACATTACCCCAACTCATCCGAGACTGTCACGATGAGCTTGCACACTGGCAATCTGTTAAAACAGATTGAAAATGGATTCAAGTTCCTTTTTAGGAATGATGCTGGCGCTCTTTTTCTGAGGTAGAGACTGGTGAAACGGAAGAAACTAATGCGGCTGATCACAACCATACTGGCCCTGCTGCTGGCGTTCGGCGGGGCATGGGCTGATTGGGTAAAGATTGGTGCATCTGATTCTGGAGAGCTCTTCCTGGACCCAGAGACGATCCGAAAAGAGGGCCATATCCGCAAGGTGTGGCAACTCCAAAATTTGAACCAAGCTGATGAGTCAGGCGCACTATCCAGAAGGTACAGGAAAGAATATGACTGTACAGACAAGCGCGACAGAATACTTTCATTCAGGAAGCATTCGGGCTCTATGGCAACAGGGAAGATACTGGACAAAGGAAACCTTGCGGATCCATGGCAAGACATCCCTCCCGGGAGCTTTTCCGGCACCGCTCTCAATACAGTCTGTGCCAATTAACCCCGTGTCCCGCTTGTTCTTCCTCACTCACTTGCTTGCTAGCAGAGATTACATCGCTGACTACACAGGTATGGCGGCCTAGCGCCTAGCCAACCTCAAGCCATCAAGCCATGCCATCGTCGCGCATGATCCGGATGACCGATTTCAATCGTTCCAATGGGTCTAATTCACTGAGAAGTTGCAGTTTTACTACCGCGCTCAAGGGTAAGGCCTCCGCGTACCGATTGGCCAACCACCCGCATTGATCCAAGTGGTATGGGGCAAAAAAGGGCAACTTGTCACGCACGCCCTGTTGCTGCGCTGTCGCGATGACTTTTCCAAGCCTGTCAGCGTGTGCCTGCAAGCTGGGTGGCACTTCTGTCTCTGGGTCTTGCGGCAGATAAGTGATGCTGCCTTGCCATACGCCATAGGGGCCAGGGTGTACATCGTGCAATTGAAAGCGCAAACCTCCCTGGCATACGACGCGAAAAAAGGTGGGCTGCACTTGTTCAAATCGCCTGATGTGGGCCATGCAACCCACGCCATGAAGTAAAGGCACTTGGCCCGGCACCTGCACTTCGCTGCCATTTTGAATCCATGCCACGCCAAAGGGTAATTGCTGCTGATGGCATTTCTTGATAAGGTCGAGATAGCGCACTTCAAAAATTTGAAGATGAAGTATTCCATCGGGAAACAGGCCGTTTGAGAGGGGAAAGAGTGGAATGGTTTGATGCATTGGGGGCGGTCTAATTCATTTGGTTGGCGAATTTATGGTCAAGAACGCATTCTGGTTGCGGCGCTGCCATCAATGGTTTGAACTTAACTCTGTTCACTTATTCGTCACCAAAACTCTAGCCCAGAGTCAAGCCAACCTTGATCCAAAAAAATTTGACAGATTTGCCGGGTCAGGTAGAGTGCGCGAAACTGAAATATGCCTATTCGTCTATTCACGACCTTGTTGGCTCTGCTACTTTCTTTTAGCAGGGCTTGGGCTGAGTGGGTGAAGGGATAGTGAACTGACAGGAAATTCCGCTTTCACGATCATGTTTAAGCTCTGCTATATCAGCCAACCTGTTCGCGAATTCAGTTTTAAAGAATTGGATTCCATGCTCGTGCTTTTTCGTAAGAATAATCACAACCAAGGCATTACTGGCTTACTTCTCTATCGGGCCCAGAGCTTCTGCCAAATCCTCGAAGGCGAAGAGGCCAAAGTCACTGAACTTTTCCGGACAATTCAGACTGACAATCGACACCAAAACGTCGTATTGATCTCCCAAGGGCGCATCGGCTCTGCTGCATTCTATGGTTGGTCGATGAAATTCACAGTTCTAGAGGGTTCCCAAATATTCAGCCCGACCAATTTACCGCCAATCGTTGATCTGTAGCAACAGCCAAAAGTTGCCAAAAATTTCCTTTACTTTCTTCATTTGAGGAAATGCCACAGCCCTGTTTTTTACCTAAGCTCACTCAAAGTGGACATGGTCAATCTCAAACATCCTGAACGCAGCTCCAGTAGGGCGTTCGCCACGAAGTCTGGGCCTGCGATTCCTATTGGTCCAGCCCCTCTGGTCGGTCTCCTGGCTATGCCTGTAGGTATTGCTCTGGTGCTGATGATCGATGCATTTCTGTTCAACATACCGAACCAGCCGGGAGTGCTGATCTGTTTCATCGCAGCCGCCGGGTTTTACGGTGGCCTCAGAGTCGCACTCATTTCGACTGCAATCTTCCTCATTTTCACGCTCTGGTTCTTCAGCGGAACCAATATCGGCCCCTTTCCCACCTATTTCAGCCTGAAGATTTCTGATTCATTCGACTTGGAATACACAAAGCCTAGCTTTAATCGTATTGTCGTCTTCATGGTCGTCGCCCCCGTTGTAGCTACTGTTGTGGGACATCTACGTGCGCGACTTCAGGAAGAAACCGAAAAGGCCCAACGCGCCATCGCCGAATTGAAGAAATCAAACGCCGAGCTTGAGCTTTTCGCCAATATCTCAGCTCACGATCTGCAGGAGCCGCTGCGCGCCATTTCCGGCTGTGTGGAGATCCTCGAAAAGCGCTACCAGTCAAGTCTTGACGCCAATACTGCAGAGCTGATGCGCCATACCGTTGAAGGGGTCAGCCGCATGCATGGACTCATCAACGACCTGCTCGCTTACACGCGCGCTTCTAAACTGCAGCCTAGGCGTGTTGAGACAAGCCTGTACAGCTTACTCGCCAATGCACAACAAAACCTGGAAACTGCGATCGTCGAATCTGGTGCTGTCATTACCAACGGTGACCTTCCCACCGTTGAGTGCGACAGATTGCATTGCACTCTGCTGCTACAGAATCTGCTGAGCAATTCCATCAAATTTCGCGGCTCAAAATCTCCAGTCATTCACATCTCCGCAGAGCGCCAACCTGGACAGTGGGTAATCAGTGTGCGCGACAACGGTATCGGCATTGACAAAATGCATTTCGAACGCATCTTCACGCTGTTCAAGCGACTCCATACCCGCGATGTATATCCCGGCACCGGTCTGGGTCTGTCTATTTGCCAGAAGATTGTTGAAGCCCACGGCGGCAATATCTGGCTTGAATCGACCTTGGGACAAGGCACGACATTCTTTTTCACGCTTCCGGATCAATTGCAAGTAAAAGAATAAGTGCCCGGTCCGATGCCATAAGCATTGCCGAAAAGCATCTCTATAGCTTGTGTCAAAAGCTTTTCTGTAAATGTCGCAGCTTAAGTTCAGGCTGACTGA
Organism: Burkholderiaceae bacterium; assembly: GCA_017853735.1. Taxonomy (GTDB): domain Bacteria; phylum Pseudomonadota; class Gammaproteobacteria; order Burkholderiales; family Burkholderiaceae_C; genus Hylemonella. The sequence continues at coordinate 5,472 of JAFMJA010000168.1, forward strand.
AATTGATGCGCCATTGAGAACTGAAGCTTATTGCAATCGCTGCAAGCAGATTTAGAAGGTGATAAACGAATTTGGTAGGCGCGATTGGATACGAACCAATATGCCATCTCGAAGAACGAGGCGGTGCAATTACTCAAAGGTCCCACTTGGTCTGCTTCGTGAGACGTTCTGCGTTGCGCCATCGAACATCTCCGGTTCCATGAAGCACCTTAACAAAGTGTCGTTCACACCGGGTAAAGCCCACACCGAGGTTCAGAATCGTTTCAAAGGCTGACCCATATCAAATGGCCAGCCAAGCTGGCTGGGTAGAGTGTTGATGCTATTCGGCATCGTGATTGGTTCTTTGCACAGGAGATTGCTATGGCTACGTATTTGGTTAAAGCACGCTATTCAAATGCGGCATTTGGAGGAATGGTTTCTAGCCCAAGCGACCGTGGGGCCGCTGCTAAAGCCGTGTTTGCCTCGGCTGGCGCCAAGGCGCAGGAAGTTTATTACGAAGCCTCTACGGGCAGCGTTGTCGTAATGGTGGAAGGTACGGCAGAACAGATGTCGGTTGTCACCATGGTAGTCATGGCAAGTGGCGCATTCTCCACGGTTGATGCAACAGAACTGATAAGCATGTCGGCGATGACTGGCGCCATGAC
>JAFMJA010000169.1 GCA_017853735.1 Burkholderiaceae bacterium
CAACCCGCAAAAGCAGCGCCGCGCACGGCGCGAGTTTTGAACACCATCCCTAGGGTTGTTTAGATGCTGCAGCTGCACCGAACAGATCACGCACCTGCTGCAAGGCGGAGGGATCATCCAGCGTCGTCAGGTCACCTGGGTCGCGCCCCTCGCAGACAGCCTGCAAGGCCCGGCGCAGGAGCTTGCCGCTGCGGGTTTTGGGCAGCAAATTGACAAAAAATACCCGCGAAGGCCTGGCCACCGCACCCAGCTGACTGTCCACCAGTTTCATGATTTCGCCTTCGAGCTTGAGGCGCGCTGCCGGCTCGCTCAGGCTGCTTGCATCCTTGGCTACCGCAAATGCCATTGCCACCTGGCCTTTGAGCTGATCGGCCACCCCCACTACCGCCACCTCCGCCACATTGGCGTGGCTGGCAATCGATTCCTCGATTTCGCGTGTACCCAGCCGATGGCCGGCCACATTGATCACATCGTCTGTGCGCCCCAGGATGAAGAAGTAACCATCCTGGTCACGGATACCCCAGTCAAAGGTGTTGTAGATCAGCTTGCCGGGTATGCTTTTCCAGTAAGTATTGACAAAGCGCGCGTCATCGCGCCAAACGGTCTGCATGCAGCCAGGCGGCAGGGGGCCTTCAATTGCCACCACCCCCTTCTGGTCAGAACCCTTCAGTTCCTCACCGGTGCTCTCATTGATCAACTTGACCTCGTAGCCATACATGGGCACGCCTGGGCTGCCAAATTTGCTGGGTGCTTTTTCGACGCCATTGGCAATGGTCAGGATCGGCCAACCGGTTTCAGTTTGCCAATAATTGTCAATGATTGGGACACCCAAGCCCTGGCTGATCCACTGGGCAGTGGGCTCATCCAGCGGCTCTCCAGCCAGGTACAAGGCCTTCAGGCTGGACAAGTCATAGCGTTTCAAGAAGGCCGCATCCTGTTTCTTCAAGACCCGCACAGCGGTGGGCGCTGAAAACATCCGGCTCACCTTGTATTTCTCCACCAGCTTCCACCAGATTCCAGCATCGGGACGAATCGGCAGTCCCTCGTACATGATGGTGGCCATTCCGGCAATCAATGGGCCATAAATGATGTAGCTATGCCCTACGACCCAGCCGATATCGCTGGTGGAAAAGTAGGTTTCTCCAGGATTGCCCTGAAAAATATGCCGCATGCTGGCTGCCAGTGCCACCGCATAGCCCCCGGTATCGCGCTGCACACCCTTGGGCTTGCCGGTGGTTCCACTGGTATAGAGCGTGTAGCTGGGGTGGGTGGATTCCAGCCAGGCACATGGCACATTCGCATTGAGATGCTGTTCACGCAAGCTTGCCCACAGCACATCCCGACCTGCATGAATGGCCATGGGCGCCAGCTGTCGATCCACCAGCAGGACAGCGGTCGGTTTGTGCTTGGACAGGTGGATCGCTTCATCGAGCAAGGGCTTGTAAGCCACCACCTTGCCGCCACGAGAGCCGGCATCGGCACTCACGATCACCTTGGGCTCGGCATCGTCGATACGCGTGGCCAGGGAGCCCGAGGCAAAGCCACCAAAGACCACCGAATGGATGGCCCCGATGCGGGCGCAGGCCAGCATGGCAAAAGCGGCTTCGGCAATCATGGGCATATAGATCAGCACCCGGTCACCCCGCTGAACACCCAGGCTTTGCAGGGCAGCCGCCATGCGCTGCACCTCCTCATGCAGTTGCCTGAAGCTGTAGGTTTTCTCCTGTTCGGTCTCTGTGCTGACAAAAATCAGCGCGGGCTGGTCGGCACGCTGCGCCAAGTGGCGGTCGATCGCGTTGTGACAGAGATTGGTGCTGCCGCCCACAAACCAGCGGGCAAATGGTGGCTGGCTGTAATCACAGATCTGTTGCGCGGCATCATGCCAATCGATCAAGGCCGCCTGCTCTGCCCAGAACGCTTCACGGTTTGTGATGGAGTATTGGTAAAAATCCTTGTAAGCACCCATCCGCTAATTCCTCAATTTCATTGATTGCATCATTATGAAGGCCTGGAAGGATCACAGGTCTGGCCTGCGCACCCTCATAGTGGCCAGACCCAGAGCATGACCGGCAGCGCCACTGCGACCACGATCACCTCCAGCGTCAGGCCAAGCCGCCAGAAGTCACCAAAATGAAACCCTCCTGGCCCGAGGATCAGGGTATTGTTCTGGTGGCCGATCGGGGTCAGAAAAGCACAGGAGGATCCGACAGCGACTGCCATTAGAAAAGCATCGGCATTGGCGCCGAGCTGAAGCGCTGTACTCAAAGCGATTGGGCACATGAGCGCTGCTGTGGCCGCATTGTTCATCAGGTCTGACAGGAACATGGTGATGATCAGGAGCAACAATAAAGCCAGGCTCGCATGGCCCTCAGCTACTGCCATAAGCAATGATCGGGCAATCAAATCTGCCAATCCGGTGCTGGCGACTGCCTCAGCCACTGGCAGCATTGCAGCCAATAACACGATGACCGGCCAGTCGATGGCGGTATAGAGCGAGCGGAGCGGCACCACACGCATCAGCACAAAGGCCAGGGCCGCTGCCACAAAGGCGATCGCCGGACTCAATAAACCGGTGGCCGAACTCAGCACGGCCAGCAGCATGATGAGCGAAGCCTTCCACACATGATCTTTTCTGGGCACCACGATCGCCCGCTCGGCCAGCGGCAGACCCCCCAGCTGACTCGCACATTCGGCGATTGCCTCGGCTGTTCCCTGCATCAACAGCACATCACCCGCCTGGATCCGGGTGGTGCGTAAGCGCGTGATGCTGCGCCGGCCTTGTCTTGAAACCGCCAGTAAATTGACCTGATAGCGGGTTCTCAGGTCAAGATCCCTGGCCGAGCGCCCCACCATGGCTGCATGCGGCACCACCACCAATTCCTGAATCAGCAGTGCATCCTGAGGAATATTTTTTTCTTCGCTCGGGGGCTTGGGCTCAGGGTCCTGCTGTGATGCTTGCGCTGAAGACGCCTCGCTTGAAACTGTGCTGTCTTGCGACTGGCTGTCTGGGCTGGTGGGAACATCTTCTTCCAGCTTCAAACCAAGGCTGCGCAGGGCAGTGGAAAGGGATTCAGGCTGAACCTCGATGACCAGGATGTCATCGGCCATCAGCACCCGTTGGCCACTCGGGGCACCGATTCGAACCTGGTTGCGAACCAGGGCAATGATCTGGGCATCAGCCTCGTCAAGCAGCCTCTCGACTTCGTGCAGCCTCATGCCCTCGGCTTTACTGCCCTGAACGATCCTGACTTCACTGAAGTAGGCACCCGAATCAAATCCGGCATCCTCACTGGACTTGCGCACTGGAACCAGACGCCATCCCAATAGGCCAATGAAAAGAATGCCAGCCAGAGCCACCGACACGCCCACGGGAGCAAAGTCAAACATGGCAAACGCACCCCCCGACTGGGTAGCGCGAAAACCGGAAACGATCAGGTTGGGCGGCGTTCCAATCAGTGTCGTCATTCCCCCCAAAATCGAGGCAAAAGCCAGTGGCATCAGGACCTGGCCTGCTGGAATCTGATGTCGGCTGGCCAACTGGATAGCCAGGGGCATCAAAAGCGCCAGCGCCCCCACATTGTTCATGAAGCTCGATAGCACCGCCGCCAGGCTGATCAAGGCCACCATGCTGCTGATCGGTCCGGCTGCTGCAGGCAATAGTCGGTGGGCCAACAGATCGACTGCGCCACTGGCTTGCAATCCCAGTCCCAGCACCAGCACGGCAGCCACGGTAATGACTGCCGGATGTCCAAATCCGGCAAATGCCTGGCCAGCGGGCACATAACCCAGCACCACGCAAGCCAGCAGCGCGGCCATGGCCACCACATCATGGCGCCAGCGCCCCCAGAGAAACATACCCATGGTGGCCCCTAACACCAGCACCATGCCCAGTTGTTCAGTCATCATCTTGGCCAGGCATCAAAGCCCTGAAAGCTTTCCGTCAATCCTATTTCACCAGTGCCAGGACCTCTGCCAGGGCAGGATGATCAGCAGTTCGCAACCATTCGAACGCCACCATTTCAGTGCTGAGCAATTCGGCACCCGCTGCGGCCAGCCGGTCAAAGGCTGCATCCCGGTTGCGTTCGGTGCGTGAGCCACAGGCGTCCGTCACCACCCAAACCTCAAACTCATCATCCAGCAGTTCCAGGGCTGTTTGCATCAGACATATATGGGCTTCGCAACCCGCCATCACCACACTATTGCGCGGCGTCTGCGCAGGGGCTGGTTTTTGCAAATGTTTGGGCAGACTGCGGGAATTGCCCTGGGGCGCTGTCTTGGCGGGGGTGCTTGGACGAAGGCATTCGACCAAGCCAGCGGCTACGGCGCTGAAACTCATCTTGGCAAATGTTTTTCCACCCGCTTGCCGCACCAGGGCCTCCAACTCCGGCACGGTGGCGCCCAGACCAGCAGGGTTTTCCTCGGTCAACAGAACCGGCACTGCAAACAATCGCGCCAGATGCGCCAGCCTTTGTGCATTGGCCAGAACAAGAGGACCCTCATGGATGGAAGGAAGCAGCCGCAACTGGTAGTCCAGCAACAGCAGGTGCGAATCATGGGCGTCAAGCAGCATGGTGGGCTATCTTTCAGTCAAGCGCCCAGGCGCACGACAATGCGGCCACGCACCTGGCCTGCCATCAGGGCTTGTGCTTTGGCAATGGCGCCGCTCAGTGGCACTTCTTCCAGCATCTGCTCCAGCAGCCCGGGATCCAGATCGCGCGCCAGTCGATCCCAGGCCAGGCGACGTTGTTCCAGCGGCGCCATCACCGAATCGATACCTGCCAGGGTGACCCCTCTCAGAATAAAGGGTGCCACCGAGCCCGGCAGGTCCATGCCCTGGGCCAGGCCGCAAGCAGCCACCACTCCCCCATAGCGGGTCTGCGCCAAGGCGTTGACCAGGGTATGTGATCCAAGCGCATCGATCACCCCAGACCAGCGTTCTCTCTGCAGGGGTTTGCCCGGCGCTGACAGTTCTGACCTGGCCATCACACTGCTGGCGCCCAGGCGCATCAGGTAATCGGTCTGCTCGGGCTTGCCAGTGACCGCCACAACCTGGTACCCCAGTTTGCTCAACAAGGCCACTGCCACACTGCCCACCCCACCGGTCGCGCCGGTCACCAGCACCTCACCCGATGCCGGACCGATACCGTGCTTTTCCAGGGCCAGCAGGCACAACATGGCGGTATAGCCGGCAGTGCCAATCGCCATGGCCTGGCGCGGCGTGAACGCTGAGGGCAAGGGCACCAGCCAATCCCCCTTCAGACGGGCTTTTTCTGCCAGGCAGCCCCAATGGGTTTCACCCACCCCCCAGCCATTGAGGATGAATTTGTCGCCTGCCCGCCAGTCCGGGTGGCTTGACTCCAGCACGGTTCCGGCGCCATCAATGCCGGCCACCATTGGCCACTGACGCACCACGGGTGAACGGTTGGTGATGGCCAGACCATCCTTGTAGTTGAGGGTAGACCATTCCACCCCCACAGTCACGTCGCCCATGGGCAGTTGGCGTTCATCCACAGACTGGACGGATGCCGAGAAGCTCTCTGACTTGCTGAGCAGTAGCGCATTGAACATCAAATTTCTCCTAAAAATCCTTACCTGACAACTAGTTAAGGATTTTTTCCATAAAAAACCTTAAATTGACAAAAGTACAGCAACAGCACTATGCTACTCCCATGCGATGCTTGGCGTTTCTGTTGAGTTTGACACTGCTGGGTCACGCCCAAGCAACGCCCTCGCCTGTTGAGGATGACCTGGAAGCCCTGCTGGCAGAAAAAGGGCTGGTTCAAAGCATGGGGCGTAGTTTGGGGCACGCTGCCTCCGACCTGGTATTGACCGCCATGGCTTCTTTGGGGGTGCCTTACCGCAGGGGTGGCAACTCGTATGACACAGGCTTTGATTGCAGTGGATTTGTGCGCGCCATCTACGGCCAGACCATGGGCCTCTTGCTACCCCGTCGCTCCGACCAGCAAGCTGCGGCCACCCGGCAGATCGGCCGCGCCGAACTGCAGCCCGGTGACCTGGTCTTTTTCAACACCATGCGCCGTGCGTTCAGCCATGTGGGCATCTATGTAGG
>JAFMJA010000170.1 GCA_017853735.1 Burkholderiaceae bacterium
TTGCGGCGGGGGATTTTGAGTCCCCTGCGTCTACCAATTTCACCACCCGGGCAGGGGGAAAACCAAGGCGAAATTATGGCACAGTGTAGGTGATGAAATATCCCACGATAGAAGACGCCGTAGGCAAAACCCCTTTGGTCGCGCTACAACGCATCGGCGAACCGGGCAATACCGGGCGCGGCAATGTCATTCTTGGCAAACTGGAAGGCAACAATCCCGCTGGTTCTGTGAAAGACCGACCTGCCTTGTCCATGATCCAGCGCGCTCAGGAACGCGGGGAGATCAAGCCGGGAGACACCCTGATCGAGGCCACCTCTGGCAATACCGGCATTGCGCTGGCGATGGCGGCCGCCATAAAGGGCTACCGCATGGTTTTGATCATGCCGGAAGATTTGTCCATTGAGCGTGCGCAGACCATGAAGGCGTTTGGTGCAGAGCTGATCCTCACACCAAAATCGGGTGGCATGGAATATGCCCGTGACCTCGCCGAACAAATGGAAAAAAGTGGCAAGGGCAGGGTGCTGGACCAGTTTGCCAACCAGGACAATCCGCGCGTTCACTATGAAACCACGGGACCAGAAATCTGGCAGCAAACCGATGGATGCATCACCCACTTCGTCAGTGCCATGGGAACCACCGGCACGATTACCGGCGTGTCGCGCTACCTCAAAGAAAAAAATCCTCAAATCAAAATCATCGGCGCTCAGCCCAGCGAGGGCTCACGCATTCCGGGCATTCGCAAGTGGCCGCAGGAATACCTGCCAAAAATCTATGATGCCTCTACTGTCGATGAGTTGGTGTACGTCAGCCAAGCGGATGCAGAAGAAATGTGCCGGCGTATGGCGCGCGAAGAAGGTATTTTTGCCGGTGTCTCAGCGGCTGGCGCCTGCTGGGTTGCGCAGGAGATTGCTGCGCGAGAACACAATGCAACCCTGGTCTTTATAGTCTGCGACCGAGGCGATCGCTACCTCTCCACTGGCGTGTTCCCAGCATAACCCGATCAATAAAGCCTTCTATGGACTCCAACTACCGCTTCTGCCCCGCCTGCGCCACCTCGCTGGCCCGCATCACCCTGATCGAGGAAGGTGCTGAGAAGGAGCGCCTACGCTGCCCATCCTGCAACTGGACCCACTGGAACAACCCCACACCGGTGCTTGCTGCGGTGGTGGAGTACCAGGGCCAGATCCTGCTGGCGCGCAATGCTGCCTGGCAGAACAAGTTCTACGCCCTGATCACTGGCTTTATGGAGGCGGGTGAGACACCCCATCAAGGTATCAGCCGGGAAATCAAGGAAGAGACCAACCTGGACGCGCAGGAATTGCAACTGATTGGTGTTTACGACTTTCAGCGCCGCAACCAGGTCATCATCGCCTACCATGCCCGCTGTGTTGGCGAGGTCAGCCTCTCGCCTGAGCTGGTGGACTACAAACTCTATGCATTCGATCAGGTGCGTTGCTGGCCATCGGGCACTGGCTTTGCCCTGGCTGACTGGCTGCGTTCTTCTGGACATGAACCCCAGTTCATGGAGAACTGGCAACCGCCCCAGCCTCGGGCGCCCGAGGTCGCAAGCTGATTGCGTAGAATCAGTCTATTCCCATCAACATCATGTCATGAGTACTGACCGAGAACTGGATACCCGAGGCCTGAATTGCCCCTTGCCGATACTCAAGGCCAAGAAGGCATTGTCGGAAATGCAAAGTGGCGAAACATTGAAGGTGATCTCCACCGATCCGGGGTCGATGCGCGATTTTGTAGCCTTCGCCAAGCAGACCGGCAATGAACTGCTGGAGCAATCCAACCAGGGCAACGATTACATTCACCGGCTGCGTCGCCGCTGAGTTGGCCGAGATCGCGTTCAGAGCTTCAGCTGCTTGAGATAGCTGCGAAATATCTGCCCCACCTCTGGGTGGGTCATGGCGATCTCCACGGTCGCCTGCAGAAAACCTTCCTTGCTGCCGCAGTCATAGCGCTTGCCCTGGTAGCTGTAGGCGTAGACAGATTCCTGTTTCAGCAGACCCGATATGCCATCGGTCAGCTGGATTTCGCCGCCAGCGCCGCGTGGCTGCTGGCGAATCTGCTCAAAGATGGCAGGGGTCAGGATATAACGGCCAGCCACTGCCAACCGCGAGGGCGCATGCTCTGGCGCAGGTTTTTCCACCATCTGTTCGATCTGTAACAGGCGCTCGCCGGCTGGCTTGCCAGCCACAATGCCGTAGCGCCGAACCTCCTGGGCCGGTACTTCCTGGACTGCCAGGACCGAGCTGCCTAGCTGCTGGAAATGCTGAGCCATTTGCGCCAGTACTGGCAGGCCGCTGGGCGGCCCAAGCATCAGGTCATCAGCCAGCAACACCGCGAAAGGCGAGCCGGCCGTCAGGTGCTCGGCACACAGAACCGCATGGCCTAGCCCCAGCGCTCTCGGCTGTCGCACATAGGAGCACATCATGTCCTGGGGCACCACAGAGTTGGCAACCGCCAGCAGGGCATGTTTACCCGATTGTTCCAATTCGTTTTCCAGCTCGTAGGCAGTGTCGAAATGGTCCTCGATGGCGCGTTTGTTGCGTCCTGTGACAAAGACCATGTGGCGGATGCCCGCCGCGTAAGCCTCTTCCACCGCATACTGGATCAGCGGTTTGTCCACCACCGGCAGCATTTCTTTGGGGCTGGCTTTGGTGGCGGGCAAAAAGCGGGTGCCCAATCCTGCCACTGGGAAAACCGCCGTCTTGATCGTCGCGTTCATTGGATGAGTCTCCCTAACCGGTACCTATTTCAAACGGGCCAGCTGATCCTGTACCTTGAGCAGGGTGGCACCGAATTCTGAAACCCGTTTTTGTTCCTGTTCGATCACTGCCTGCGGCGCCTTGGCGACAAATGCCTGGTTTGACAACTTGTGCGAAGCTTTGTCAATCTCGTTTTGCAAGCGCTGTGCTTCTTTGGCCAAACGAATTTTTTCGGCTGCCACATCCACTTCCATATGCAGGCACAGCCGGGTCACCCCCACCACAGCCACTGGTGCAGCTTGAGCCGCCTTGACCCATTCTGACTCCGACTGAAAAACACGCAACTCGGAGAGCTTGGCCAAAGACTGGAGCACCGGCGTCCACTGCAGCAAAAAGGCTGAATCCTGGTCACTGGTGGTCAGCGCAAACAGGGGCAGGCGGGTGGATGGCGAAACATTCATTTCACCACGCAAGTTTCGGCAGCAATCGACAAACTGCTTGAGCTGGCTGATTTCGGCCATCGCCAGCTTGTCAATGCGTTCGGGCTGGGACACTGGATAAGGGGCAATGCTGACCGATTCACCCTGCCGTCCAGCCACAGGCGCCACTTTTTGCCAAAGTTCTTCAGTGATAAAGGGTATCAGCGGATGAGCCAGGCGCAGCAATGTTTCCAGGGTACGGATCAGCGTGCGCCGGGTACCCCGTTGTTGTTCCGCATTGCCGTTGTTGATCTGAACCTTGGCGATTTCGAGGTACCAATCACAGAATTCGTTCCAGATGAAGTCGTACAGGGTATTGGCCACCACATCCAGTCGGTAATCGGCAAAGCCCTGAGCAACCTCTGCCTCAGCCTCTTGCAAAAGAGAAACGATCCAGCGGTCTGCAGCACTGAAGGAGAGGTAGCTGCCACCGGGCGCGCAGGCACTGGCGGAGTGTTCTTCCAGTCCGCAATCATGGCCCTCGCAATTCATCAGCGTGAAACGGGTGGCATTCCAGAGTTTGTTGCAGAAATTGCGGTAGCCCTCGCAGCGCTTGCTGTCGAAATTGATATTGCGACCCAGGGTGGCGAGCGACGCAAAGGTAAAGCGCAGCGCATCAGCGCCATAAGCCGGTATTCCGACAGGAAATTCTTTTTCGGTGTTGCGCCGTACCTGGGGTGCGGTTTCGGGCTTGCGCAATCCAGTGGTGCGCTTGAGCAGCAGTGGCGGAAGTGCAATTCCGTCGATCAGATCGACCGGATCGAGCACATTGCCTTCGGACTTGCTCATTTTCTGACCCTGAGCATCGCGCACCAGTCCGTGAATATAGACATGCCTAAACGGCACCCTGCCAGTGAAGTGGGTCGTCATCATGATCATGCGTGCGACCCAGAAAAAAATGATGTCGTAGCCAGTCACCAGCACGGTGGAGGGCAGGTAGAGGTCGAAATCCTCGGTCGCTTCAGGCCAGCCCATGGTGGAGAAGGGCACCAGCGCAGAGGAATACCAGGTATCCAGCACATCCTCGTCGCGCACCAGTTTCTTGCCAGGGCCGGCCTGCGCTTGCGCCTCTTGCTCACTGCGTGCCACATAGACCTGTCCCTGCTCGTCATACCAGGCTGGAATCTGGTGGCCCCACCAGAGTTGGCGGGAGATACACCAGTCCTGGATGTTGTTCATCCACTGGTTGTAGGTGTTGACCCAGTTCTCGGGCACAAATTTCACCGCGCCGCTGTCAACTGCATCGATGGCCTTTTGGGCAATACTTTTGCCACTGGGGTCTTTGTCGCTCACCGTGCTCATCGCGACAAACCATTGGTCGGTCAGCATCGGTTCAACAATCTGTCCAGTGCGCGTGCAAATCGGCACCATCAGCTTGTGTTTTTTCGTCTCCAGCAACAGCCCCTGGTCTTGCAAGTCCTGAACGATCGCCTTGCGTGCAACAAAGCGGTCCATGCCACGGTACTTGGCTGGCGCCTCGTCATTGATCGTGGCCTGCAGTGTGAGCACGCAGATCTGATCGAGTTTGTGGCGCAACCCCACCGCATAGTCGTTGGGGTCGTGCGCGGGGGTGACCTTGACCACCCCAGTACCAAATGCTCGGTCCACATAGTCATCTGCGATCACTGGAATCTCACGGCCTACCAGAGGAAGGGTCACTTTCTTGCCAATCAGTGCCTGATAGCGTTCATCCTCGGGGTGCACCATCACCGCCACATCGCCCAGCATGGTCTCCGGCCGTGTGGTAGCCACGGTGAGCGAGCCCGAGCCATCGCTCAGGGGGTAGGCAATGTGCCAGAGATTTCCATCCTTTTCCTCGCTTTCAACTTCCAGGTCGGACACGGCCGATTGCAGCACCGGATCCCAGTTGACCAGCCGCTTGCCACGGTAGATCAGGCCTTGTTCATAGAGCCGGACAAAGGTTTCGGTGACCACTTTGGACAGCTTGTCGTCCATGGTGAAATACTCGCGGCTCCAGTCCACGCTATCGCCCATGCGTCGCATCTGGGTGGTGATCGTGTTGCCCGATTGCTCTTTCCACTCCCATACCCTGGCCACGAAGTTTTTACGACCCAGTTCGTGCCGGCTGAGCTGTTGCTCCTGCAATTGACGCTCCACCACAATCTGCGTGGCAATGCCGGCATGGTCGGTGCCCGGCACCCAGACGGTATTTGCGCCCGCCATGCGGTGGTAGCGGGTGAGCGAATCCATGATGGTCTGGTTGAAGGCATGCCCCATATGCAAGGTGCCGGTCACATTGGGAGGAGGCAACTGGATGGCAAAGGCTGGCGCCCCGGCCTTGGCTTGGCCGGTGCCACGGAAACCGGCAACGCCATAGCCTCGTTTTTCCCATTCGGGCCCCCAGTGCGCTTCAAGCGCAGCCGGTTCGAAAGACTTGGGCAAGCTGTTGAGCCCCGGTTGCTGTACGGTCTTGGTCATGGTGCAGGGAGAAGTGAAAAAAGGCGCCCGCTGGGCGCCAATCTGTCAGACACGGGATGCGTCTTATTTTAACGGGCAGGTGATGGCTGAAATTTCCAATGGGGGTGGTCACCCTTGCCAGGGGGTTCCCGGCATTAGGCGCAAACAATTGATAATTTATATCGATTTAATAAACCAATAGTCAAAGCCAATCTATCGTATTGAAACTCACAATTAGACGCGGACCTCGGCAATCATTAAAGTTACACCTGTCTTTGACAAGTTCAAAGCAATTGAGTCCCTTAACCCCTCACAGGAGATATCCATGTCCAAACTGAAAGGTTCCAAAACGGAACAGTGCCTGAAAGACGCCTTTGCCGGCGAGTCTCAGGCAAACCGCCGCTACCTCTATTTCGCAAACAAGGCTGACGTAGAAGGCCAG
>JAFMJA010000171.1 GCA_017853735.1 Burkholderiaceae bacterium
GACGAGGGTTCGATTCCCTTCACCCGCTCCAACTTAGCTTTTCACAGCACTTCAAACAGTCGCATCAGCCCGAGCGTGCAGAGGATCAAGAAATGGCCGCCGGGGGCATGAGAGAACGCAGATTTAGGCTATAGGGTGCAGTGCTTAGAAGCTAGGGATAAAGCTGGCAGCGACCCAATGAGGTCGGGCTATTGATTGCTTTCCACTTGTCGATAAACTGCGGTAAAAAAATGACTACCCAATGCGTCTAGTCACTAACATGCTGGCTTTGACGCTGGCAACTGGAGGGGCTAGGGCTGAGTGGATCATATGAGGTAAATTTACCAACGAAGTCGTGTTTTAAATTTTTTTCCAAATCCAATAAAAGGAGGCGAAAACGTGAGCAGTCTGTTACATGTTCGCCTTTATCGTGCCTTGAGTTTTCTGGCGCTTGTTCTCTTTCTTCTACCTGCAAGCGCAGCGCCTGAGGTAAAGATCGCAGCCTTAGGGACTAGCTTTACCAACGGTAGAGGTGTGGCCTCTAGTCAAGCATACCCTGCTCGACTAGAGGTAAAGCTTAGACAGCGCAGCATCAACGCTGATGTTACGAACATGGGGGTCAATGGGGATACCACTGTCGACCTGTTAAATCGACTTGAAAAAATTCCAGCAGGCACAGACCTTGTAATTTATGAATTTGCGCGAGGAAACGATTCGCGAGCTGGCATATCAGAAGAAATTACAAAAATAAACTCTCAAGAAATCGTAAGAAAATTGTTGGGGAAGAACATTAAGGTATTGATTGTCGTTAGAGATCAAATAAAGGAACGATTAGATCGCCGGCTTAGCAGCTATGCAGCCACATTCACTGATCAAATGGTCGAAATAATTTCAATTCATCAGCCAGCCGACAAGATATTGCATGACCGCGAAATTTGGTCGCATCCAACTGTTGAGGCACACGATGAAATCGCGGAATCTATGGTAGCTTTCGTGACCAGACTTCTGTCCAAACAATAATTTAAGCTTATATAAATTTTGTTTTTATCTTGTCGAATGCCAATGTCTATCGATGGCTAAAACAGATAAAAAACACCATCCTTAACTCTTGAAATGAACTTACTGTAAGTTCTGCCTTAAGGGGTGCGCGAGCACGTCCTGAATCCATTGAACGATCAATGCGGCATTTATTCCGCCAGCATCGAAATGGCCGCCCTCTACTTCCAGATACTTGCTTCTTGGATTGGCGGGTAGTTTGTCAAACACATAAGCGCTGCCTTCCCTGATCAATAAATCTTTTTTACCGATGAGCCAAAGCACCGGTACGCGAGCAGGTATTTTCGAGGCGGTCAAACTCATCTCCGCTTCTGAGTCGGGGGCCATGTAACTTAGGAAGATATGGGGCGTAGCCCAAACCCTGAAGGTGCCGCCCTGATTGATATCAGAAAATGGCTCAGACCGATCTCCTTGTCCCTGTTGAACCAAGTCCCGTGCCCTGTCCACCTCGTTCTTGAGGGTCCATATGCGAATTGTCGCGAAGGGAATACCCTCGTAGAAGAATTTTGGCGTGTGTCCTGGCGAGATCAGTGCCAAAGCGTCAATGTCATCGTATTTGCTGGCATAAGCCAGGATCGCCGGAGACCCAAGGCTTTGTCCAGCCAAAACGATACGACTGGCCCCCTGAGTTCTAAGCGCGTGTATGTGCGATTTGATTTCATCAACCGCCATGGACCAGGGTTTGTCCATCAGGCGCTTGAATGACCAGGCCATCTCTGGTGTGACCACGAGCATGCCAGCCTTTGACATTGCCGATGCAATTGGGGTCAGCGTGGTGTCTCTGGGAGTGTGCCCCTGCTTGCCATGAAGCAACACAACGCCAATCGTGCCAGTTTCGTTTGCCTGTGCCTGTGCCTGTGCCTGTGCCTGAGCTTGGGCGAAGCCATGACACCAAATCAGACTGAACAAAATAAAAAATCGGGTAACACAAGACATGCTGACCCCCTAGCTGGAAATTTACGAAAGAATTATTTTTATATTTTGCAAAAAATCAACCCTCCTTTGTCGACATCAAATTCTTAGCAGCTTCACGCAAATGGCGCCAATAGTCACTGTGGAGATTAGGCGACAGGCCTGTAGTGCATTGGTTGTTACGGGATGCCGCAAACTGATGGCCGCAACAAAATGTCTCGATTGGAGCGTCGGATTTTTGTTTGATGAGCGATAGGCCCATGTTCATAGTGCTCGCCACAGCTGCCAGATTTTAGCGCTGCAACTCTGTTTGCCCCAATCCGCTTGATGCGTTGCAAGCCAGTTGAGATTCAAGATGCTTTTATTCTTAGATTACTCTGGCGCTAATTCGAGCGCAAAGTCAGCAACCTTTAACTGTTTGGAGACGCTATGAATGCAGACAAAATTATTGGTTTGATTGGTGTGGCAGTAGCAGTAGCAGTGATTGGGGAGGTATAGGCGTGAGCATTCCTTATGTCCCGCTGCTTTTGCTAGGCAGATGCCTTAACGCAGATTCAACAGCCCCGCTGGCATAGTCACTTATGCATTAGCGCAAATCAAGCCCAGTTTAAAGCTGGGCTTTTTCTTTTCTTCAGGGGGTTATGCACGCATCAATTGCCGACCACACAGATCAGTCCAAGCGGATATTGGCCGATTTGATCGCCTTGGTCCAACTGGCCGTATCAAGCTCCAGTTGCTTGGTGGTGTCGCTGGGAGACAGGTAGCGCACTTCGATACCAGCCTGGTCGGCACGCTGTTTCGTTTCTGGCTGTTCCATGCTGCGTTTGACGTCTGCCGAGAGTTTTTCCACCACCTCGCGCGGCGTTCCTGCGGGCACATAAAGCGCCACCCAGGACTCCAGCTCGTAATTGCTCAAGCCCGCTTCTGCCACGGTGGGCACATTGGGCATCGAGGGGTGACGGGTTTTACCGGTAACGGCCAAGGCTTTGAGCTTGCCATTCTGCACATGTCCCATCACCGAAGGCGGCGTGGTGATGAACACCTGCACCTGCCCCGCCAAGACATCCTGAATCGCCTGGCCAGAGCCTTTGTAGGGCACATGAATCATATTGACACCAGTGAGCTGCTTGAAGATTTCGGTGCCAATATGCGAGACCGAACCGTTGCCCTGCGAGGCGTAGTTGAGCTTGCCTGGATTCTGCTTGGCGTAGGCGATGAAGTCGCGCAGGTTGTTGGCGGGCACCGAGGGGTGTACTGCAATCACATTGGTTGCTACCGTGATCAGGCCCACCGGGGTCAGGTCTTTCAACTCCCAGGGCAGTTTGTTCATCAGGATCGGGTTGGCGATGTGGTAGCCCGAATAAGACACCAGGACGGTGTAGCCATCCTTGGGCGCGCGCGCCACTTGACCATAGGCCAGGTTGCCGCTGCCACCAGGTTTGTTGTCGACCACCACCGATTGACCAGCCACGCGCGCCAGTGGCTCGCCGACCAGGCGTGCAGAGGTGTCCACCAGACCACCCGGCGGGTTGGGCACCACCAGGGTGATGGTTTTGCTGGGAAAGTTGTCGGCTGCATGCGCCCAGCCCATCAGGCCTAGCAGTGCCAGCAAGAGCAGCGGTGTACGGATGGCGCAGCGTGAATTTGATCGCATGTGATGTCTCCAGAAAAAAGTGCCGATTCTTGGCCGCGGTTTGGCCAGCGTCCTAGAACAATGGTGTTCACAAGAACCGGTCAACAGGTCCTCAGATGGCTTGAATAGCGCTGGGATTTGACTATAGCAGCCTTGATACCGGCACAAAAAAGCCCGCACGAAGCGGGCCTTTTCAGGAGCGGGTTGCGTCGGCCGATCAGGCCTTGGCGGCTCGCAGTTTGAGAGAAAACTCGCGCAACACCGCAATTCCACTGGCCTCGGCGCGATGACACCAGGCCTGTAGGTCGGCCAGCAACTGTTCACGGCTGCGCGAGGTGTTGAGCCAGAGCTGGCGCAGCTCCTCACGCATGGTGACCATCTGGTCCAGTACCGGCGAGGCCGCGCGGGCTTTGGCCAATTCAGGCGCTGCCTCGGTGGGCACCTTGTCGGCATCCCGGTGCAGCCATCGGCTGGCAGCCTGGAGCACGCTGGCTTCTGCACTGCGCGCCTTCAGCGATACCAGTTCCTGTTCGAAAGCTTGACGCATGCTCTTGGCATAGCCGGCCATGACTTCGTAGCGGTGCGCGATCAGGGCCTCCAGGGTCTTGTCGTCAGCCACCGGTTTGATGTTTCCATAGGCCAGCTTCGGCGGCGTTTTCTTGACCTTGGCCAGGCCCAGCGCGCTCAGGGCACTGATATAGACCCAGCCAATGTCAAATTCGTAGGGCTTGACCGACATCTTGGCAGAGGTCGGATAAGTGTGGTGGTTGTTGTGCAGCTCTTCGCCACCGATCAGGATGCCCCAGGGAACAATATTGGTGCTGGCATCGGGCGCTTCAAAATTGCGGTAGCCCCACCAATGACCAAATCCATTGATCACGCCAGCGGCGGTCACGGGAATCCAGGCCATCTGAACTGCCCACACAGCCAGTCCGGCAGCACCAAACAGCATCAGGTCGATGATCATCATCACGCCAACACCCTGCCAGGAGTAGCGGGTGTACAGATTGCGCTCGATCCAGTCGTCGGGGGTGCCATGGCCGTAGCGCGCCATGGTTTCCTTGTTTTTGGATTCCACGCGGTACAGCTCGGCACCTTGCCAGAAGACTTTGTTGATACCAAAAATATGCGGGCTGTGCGGATCGCCATCTTGCTCGCACTTGGCGTGGTGCTTGCGGTGGATGGAGGCCCATTCCTTGGTCACCTGGCCGGTGGTGAGCCACAGCCACAACCGGAAAAAATGGGCGGGAATCGGATGCAGGTCCAGGGCGCGGTGCGCCTGGCAACGGTGCAGATAGATAGTGACGCTGGCAATGGTGACATGGGTCATCGCCAGGGTGAAGAGAACGATCTGCCACCAGGACAGATCCCAGGTACCATGGGCCAGCCAGTCGATCATCGCGTTGAGCACAGCCCAGTCAGGTAACAACATAGGTCGGTTCTTTCTTGAACGTCATGTAAAGAGGGGTGGCAAAAAGCCACCCCAAGGCCAGGATTCTAAGGCTTTGCGGGTTTTTCTGCCAGCGCCGCCCAAATAGCCCATGGGATCGAGTTTGAGCAAAAAGCCTAGTTTTTCTGCCAAACAGCTGCGAAAAAGCCATCAGTTTGGTGCAAATGCGGCCATAAACGCAAATATTGGCGACCCTGCTCACCGCCACTGCAGAGGCTGGCAGCGGCTCCGATCTTGAGCTGATCAAGAACATCGGCCACCTCCATGGGGCTGAATTCGGGATGTGCTGCGCTGAATGCCTGGGCAATATCCTCGTTTTCTTGTCGGAGCAGACTACAAGTCGCGTAAACCAGTCGCCCACCGGGCTTGAGCAAGCGCGATGCACTGGAAAGAATGGCTGCCTGCTTGGCAGCCAGTTCCAGCAGGGCCTGCGGGTTCTGCCGCCACTTCAGGTCTGGGTTGCGGCGCAGCGTGCCCAGTCCGGAGCAAGGGGCATCGATCAAGACCCGATCGATCTTGCCAGCCAGGCGTTTGATGCGCTCGTCGCGCTCGTTGGCGATCGCGGCAGGATGAACATTGGACAAGCCGCTGCGTGCCAGCCTGGGCTTGAGCGCGTCCAGACGGTGCGCCGAGGTGTCAAAAGCGTAGAGGCGACCGGTATTTCGCATCGCGGCCCCAAGGGCCAAAGTCTTCCCGCCCGCGCCAGCGCAAAAGTCCACCACCATCTCGCCCCGTTTGGCATCGAGCAACAAGGCCAATAGCTGTGAACCTTCGTCCTGCACCTCGATGGCGCCTCGGGTAAAGGCTGGGTGTTTGTTGAGCCCAGGCTTGCCCGCGATACGCAGACCCCATGGCGAGTAGGGGGTGGATGTGGCAGAGATGCCCTCAGACTGCAATTCTTTCTGGATCGCCTCGCGTTTGGCCAGCAAGGTATTGACCCGCAGGTCCAGGCCAGCGCCATGGTTGAGGCTGTCGACCAAGGGCCAGAAATCGCCGGTCAGCTGGTCCTTGAGCGGCTGCAC
>JAFMJA010000172.1 GCA_017853735.1 Burkholderiaceae bacterium
GGTAGGCGCACACCGCGCCCTTGCGCTTGCCGCCCTGGTTGACCGCCACCGCGGTGTCATTGACCACCTTGAGAAAGGGCACCACGCCCTGCGATTCGCCGTTGGTGCCCTTGATATGCGAGCCCAGGGCGCGCACCCGTGTCCAGTCATTGCCCAGGCCACCAGCAAATTTGGAGAGCAGGGCGTTTTCCTTGATCGATTCGTAAATTCCATCCAGGTCATCGGGCACCGTGGTCAGGTAGCAGCTGGACAGCTGCGAGCGCAGGGTGCCGCTATTGAACAGGGTCGGGGTGGAGGACATGAAGTCAAAGGAGGACAGGACTTCATAGAACTCGATCGCGCGCGCCTCGCGGTCGATCTCGTTGAGCGCCAGTCCCATGGCCACACGCATGAAAAAGGCTTGCGGCAGTTCGATGCGGGTCTTGCGCACATGCAGAAAGTAGCGGTCGTACAGGGTCTGCAGACCAAGGTAGTCAAATTGCAGGTCGCGCTCAGGCTTGAGCGCGGCGCCCAGTCGTTGGAGGTCAAACTGCTGCAGCTTCTCATCGAGCAGCCCGTTTTCCACGCCCTTTTTGATGAAGCGCGGGAAATAGGCAGGATAGGCACTGGCCATTTCCCCCTGCTGCACATCCTGGCCCAGCACTTCCTTGGCAATGGTATGAAACAGCAGGCGCGCGGTCGCGTAGGTGTAGTCCGGCTCTTTTTCGATCAGGGTACGCGCGGCCAGGATGGCGGCCTTGTACACCTCATCCAGCGGCACCCCGTCATACAGGTTGCGCAGGGTCTCGGCCAGCACCGGCTCGGCTTTGACATCGGCCCCCAGGTTGGCACAGGCCGCTTCGATCATTGCTTGCAGGCGGTCCATATCCAGCGGCATGCGCTGGCCGCCCTCGGTGACATGCAACACCGGCACCTTGGGCGCTTCGGGCTGTTTTTCCTTGGCCCGCTCCTGGGCGCGGCGCTCGCGGTAGAGCACATAGGCGCGTGCCACCTCGTGATGGCCGCTGCGCATCAGGCCCAGTTCCACCTGGTCCTGCACATCCTCAATATGAAAGGTGCCACCGCCCGGGCGCGAGCGCATCAGCGCGCGCACCACGGCTTGGGTCAGGCTTTCCACATCCTCGCGCACACTGGCCGAGGCGGCGCCCTGGGTGCCATGCACTGCCAGAAAGGCCTTCATCAGGGCCACAGCAATCTTGTTCGGCGCAAATGGCACAACCGCGCCATTGCGGCGAATGATCTGGTACTGGGTGAGGACGGTGTCTGCGACTGGCGGAGGAGGTGCGGTGTGCGCGGGGGTCGATGAAGTCTGCTTGTTGGTGCTTGTGGCAGTTTGCATTGTTTCCTCTTCTACAGCAAATTCGTTGTCACTGGGCTCGCGGTGCAGTTGTCTCGTGATCCACGCCACACACTATATATGGGGGCTGGGTTGCTGGCAAGCCACTACCTATAGTGTAGCGGCAACTGGAAACATTTTTCATTGCGCTGCTCCCCAATTTTCTGCCTGCTTGCCCGGGCCGCTCAATCAGGGGCTGCAAGGGCGTGCTCTGAAGCCTGATGCGGCAAGGCCTTGAAGGGAAAACACTTTGCTTGGCAGGCATTGCAGCAGGCTTTGCCTTGGCATGGCGCTTGTTTGCTGGCTTTGTGATGCGTTGGTGTTGATGGGCTGCTGCGGACCGCGTGCCATGGCAAATTTCTTTACTGTGCTTTGGGCGCGACAGCTTCGGGAAAATACTGAGATGGCCAAGCCAAGCCTTGTTGTAATTGCGCCCAGCAAAAACCTGCGCCGGGATCACCCTTGCGCTCGGGCGCCACATGCTGATGCCCAGCAATGTGTTGCACTGGGTAGCGTGCAGCCAGCGCAGCACACAGTCCGTTCAGGGTTTCATACTGCGCGGCCTCGAACAGCTCGCCCTCCAGGCCTTCGAGTTCGATCCCGATCGAGTCATCATTGCAGTTGTCCCGCCCGCGGTAATTTGAAACCCCGGCGTGCCAGGCGCGATCATCACAGCTGACAAATTGCCAAAGATCACCCTGGCGGCAGATGAAAAAATGGGCAGAGACTTTCAGGCCCTCAATCTGCTGGTAATAGGGGTGCTCGCCCCAGTCCAGGGTGTTGGTAAAGAGGCGCTGCACTTGCTGGCCCCCGTAAACCCCGGGCGGCAGGCTGATCGAGTGCAGCACGATCAAATCCACCAGCGCGCCCGGCGGGCGGGCGCCGAAGTTGGGCGAATCCAGCCGGCGTGCAAAGCGGTACCAGCCCTGGTCCCACAAGCTGTCGATGGTGCTGGAGTTAACCATCGGGCGCGCCGTCCTGACTAGTTGATGGCAAAACCAAGGCCAGCCATTCAGACCTCCGCCCGGCGCTGGTGCTCTGCGCAGCAATACGCGCCCTTGGGCCCGATCAGGGCTTCGGCCTGGGGCACATGCAAGCCGCACAGCTTGCAGGCCAGCATCTCCTGCGCCTGCTTGGTTGGCGCTCCTGGTGGGCTTGCCTTGGGGTCTGGATGCTTGCTTCGGTTGCTGGCGTTGCGCCCCGAGTGCCACAGCCATATTCCGAACAGGATGGCCAACAAGACCAGCAACAGCTTCATGAGCCGCGCCCCAACAAGACTTCCAGCACAAAGCGCGAACCCACATAAGCCAGCAGCAGGAGACCCGAGCCCATGTAGAGCAGCCGTGCGGCCTGCCGGCTGCGCCAGCCCAAGCGGGCGCGGCCTAGCAAGAGCACCGCAAAGGTGAGCCATGAAAGTACCGAGAACACCGTCTTGTGGTTCCACACCCAGACCTTGCCGTAGAGCGACTCATCAAACAGCAGCCCCGCCAGCAGGGTGGCCGAGAGCAGCACAAAGCCGGCGCCGACAAAGCGAAAGGTCAAACGTTCCAGGGTCAGCAGGGGCAGGCCGTCCTGCGGATCAGCGGCCTGCCGCAAGCGCTCTTCGCTGCGCACCATGAACCAGGCGTGCGCCACAGCCACCGCTATCAGGCCGTAGGAGGCCAGCCCCAGCGCCCAATGCAGGGGCAACCAGGGCGATGCGTTGACTGCAAGCGCCGGCCCCGGAAAGACCAGAGCCAGCAACACCACTGCCGACCCCAGCAAGCACAAGGCCCAGGGAAGCTGCAGTTGCGGATACAAGCGGCGCTCGATGGAATAGATAAGCACCACCAGCCAGGCGGTGAATGACAGCGCCGGGGCAAAGCCAAAGCGCGGCGCCTGATCCAACAAGTCCCAAGCCAATACCAGGCCATGCAGCAGCCAGGCCAGCAGCACGATCAAATTGGCAGAAGCAGTCCGACGGTGCTGGCTGAATGCGGCCACCGCATAGGCAAGCGCTGCGGCGAGCGTGAGCGTGAGGGGGAGCCAGGCGGCACTCGCTAGAATCATGCTCGAAGTTTAGCCTTTCGCCGTTTGGTTTTTTTGCCACTCGCCGGCCTGTTGCCGGTATCCTCAATGGCGGCCCAGCTCGCTGCCCCTTTACACATCATGGCCTCCGCCCTTACCGACAAACTCAGCCGCCTGGTCAAGCAAATCCGCGGCCAGGCCCGCATCACCGAGTCCAATGTGGCCGACATGCTGCGCGAAGTGCGCCTGGCCTTGCTGGAAGCCGATGTGGCGCTGCCGGTGGTGCGCGACTTCATTGCCCGGGTCAAGGAAAAAGCCCTGGGCCAGGAGGTCTTGGGCTCGCTCACCCCCGGCCAGGCGCTGGTGGGCATTGTCAACCGTGAGCTGGCCGCCACCATGGGTGACGCGGGACCGGAAGGGTCCGCTTCGCGTCCTGTGGCCGACATCAATCTGGCCACCCAGCCCCCGGCGGTAATCCTGATGGCCGGTTTGCAGGGCGCGGGCAAGACCACCACCACCGCCAAGCTGGCCAAGCACCTGATCGACAAACGCAAGAAGAAGGTGCTCACCGTCTCGGGTGACGTGTACCGCCCAGCGGCGATCGAGCAATTGAAAACCGTGACCGCTCAGGCCGGCGCCGAATGGTTTGCCAGTACGCCCGATCAAAAGCCGCTGGATATTGCCCGCGCTGCACTGGACCATGCCAGAAAGCATTACTTTGATGTGCTGCTGGTCGATACTGCTGGCCGCTTGGCGATCGACGAAGCCTTGATGCGAGAAATCCGTGATCTGCACGGAGTGCTGCATCCGGTGGAAACCCTGTTCGTGGTGGACGCCATGCAGGGCCAGGACGCGATCAACACTGCAAAGGCCTTCAAGGACGCCCTGCCGCTCACCGGCATCATCCTCACCAAAACCGATGGCGATTCACGTGGGGGCGCTGCTCTCTCGGTTCGTGCGGTCACCGGGGTGCCGATCAAGTTTGCCGGCACCAGCGAGAAAATTGATGGGCTGGATGTGTTCGACGCCGAGCGCCATGCCAGCCGGGTGCTGGGCATGGGCGACATCGTGGCCCTGGTCGAGCAGGTGGCTGCCGGGGTGGACATGGAGGCGGCGCAAAAGCTGGCGGCCAAGGTCAAGAGCGGCGCCGGTTTTGACCTCAATGATTTTCTGGCTCAGCTGCAACAGATGAAGCAGATGGGCGGCCTGTCCAGCCTGATGGACAAGTTGCCGGCACAGATGGCTGCCAAGGCCGGGCAGATGGACACCGACAAGGTGGAAAAAGACCTACGGCGCAAGGAAGGCATCATCCACAGCATGACCAAGCTGGAGCGCAGAAAGCCCGAGATCATCAAGGCCACCCGCAAGCGCCGCATTGCCACAGGCGCGGGCGTTCAGGTGCAGGATGTCAACCGCCTGCTCAAGGAGTTTGAGCAGATGCAGGTCATGATGAAGAAGATGAAAGGCGGCGGCATGATGAAGCTGATGAAAAGCCTGGGCGGCATGAAAGGCCTGCCCAAGATGCCTTTCTAGATGCCATCCTGATAAGCAGCGGAGCCCCGAGTGAGCATAGCCAGCGCTGATCCTATTGACCCTATTCTCTGCGTACGCGGCGTCAGCAAGACCTATGCCGGCGGAGTGACTGCGCTTCAGCACATCGATCTGGATATCCAGCGCGGCGAAATCTTCGCCTTGCTCGGGCCCAACGGCGCGGGCAAGACCACCCTCATTGGGTTGATCTGTGGGTTGGTCAACGCTTCGGCCGGTTCGGTGCTGGCAGATGGCCACGACATCGTGCGTGATTTTCGCGCGGCCCGTGCTGCCATTGGCCTGGTACCGCAGGAGCTGCACACCGATTCTTTCGAGTCGGTCTGGGCCACCGTGTGTTTCAGCCGCGGCCTGTTTGGCAAGCCGCCAGCACCCGCTTACCTGGAGCAGGTGCTGCGCAACTTGTCTTTGTGGGACAAGCGCAATGCCCGCATCATGACCCTGTCTGGCGGCATGAAGCGCCGGGTGCTGATTGCCAAGGCGCTGGCGCACGAGCCCAAGATCCTGTTTCTGGACGAGCCCAGCGCCGGTGTGGATGTTGAACTGCGCCATGACATGTGGCGCATGGTGCGCGAGTTGCGTGCGCGCGGCACCACCATCATCCTGACCACGCATTACATCGAAGAGGCCGAGCAGATGGCCGACCGCATTGGCGTCATCCGCCGTGGCGAGCTGATTGTGGTGGAGGACAAGCAGGCCCTGATGCGCAAGCTCGGCAAGAAGCAACTCACCCTCACCCTGCAGCATCCGCTGCCTGCATTACCAGCGGCCCTGGCCGCCTGGCCGCTGGAGCTGGCCGAAGATGGCCTGTCCCTGGTCTACACCTTCGACACCCAGCGCGAAGACACCGGCATCCCCTCGCTGATGCGCGCGCTGGCGGAGCACGGCATCGACTTCAAGGACCTGCGCTCCAGCGAAAGCTCGCTGGAAGACATTTTTGTCAGCCTGGTGCACCAAACGCCCGAGGTGGCGGCATGAACCTGCATGGCATCCGCGCGATCTACCGCTTCGAGATGGCGCGTGCCTTTCGCACCGTGATGCAAAGTATTGCCGCGCCGGTGCTGTCCACCTCGCTGTACTTCATTGTCTTTGGCAGCGCCATTGGCGCACGAATGGGCGAGATTGAGAGCGTGAGCTACGGC
>JAFMJA010000173.1 GCA_017853735.1 Burkholderiaceae bacterium
ACACCGTGCCAAAGAGGGAGGAGCTCACCACCGCCACCTTACCCGGTCCGCCTGCGCTGCCACCTGTGATGGACAGCGCAAAGTCCATGAACAACTGGCCAGTGCCACTTTTTTCCATAAAGGCGCCAAAGATGACAAACAGCATCACATAGGAGGCTGAAACACCCAGGGTGGAACCAAAAATGCCTTCTGTTGAAAGGTAGAGTTGCTCCATCAGCACCGGGAACTTGACCTGGGTAAAGGCGGCGGCGTAGATCACAAACACCACGGCAGTCAGGGGCAGCGCCCAGCCAATCACCCGGCGTGTGCCTTCGAGTACCACCAGGATCATGGTGATGGCAAAGAACATGTCCAAGGCAGTGAGGTCATCGATGTAGATGATCCGGTTCACAAAGGTCTGGTAGTCCAGCAGGATGTGCAACACAGCAGCTAGACCCAGGCCCATCAAAAGCAGATCGCTGCCGCGCCAGATCAGCCCCGAACGACTGAGCGGGTAGAGCAGGAAAACCAGGGCCAGTGCGAACATCAGGTGGATGCCGCGAAAGATCACTGCCTCGGGCGGGCCAAAGCCCGCCACATACATGTGGTAGAGCGACATGGTGATCGCCAAGGCGGTCACCAGCCAGCGCAAGGCCCGCGCAGTCGGATCAATCGACTGGTTTTCGTCGGAGATGACTTGCATCAGCTGCGGGGCACTTGCTCAGCTGCGTTTCAAAGCGCGCCAACTTCCTTGTAATAGCGGGCGGCTCCTGCATGCAAGGGCACGCCAATATCCAAGGCCATCATCTTGGGAGTGAGTTCGGAAATGGCCTTGTTGATCGTACTAATAGCTGGAATATTGGTCGCCATGGTTTTGGTCATTTCATAAACGGTTTTTTCATTCATGTCGCAGGCCACCACGATATGGGTCAGGTAGCCGATAGCGGGCACATCCTTGGTTTGCTTGGGATAGGTGCCGGCCTTGATGATCAGTCGGTTGTAGCCAGCGTTGGCTTTTTTCAGTGTATTCATGGTCATGTCGTCTACCGGCACCAGATCAATATCACGGGCGCTGGCCAGGTCCATCACCGAGGAGGCGGGCGAGGTGGTGCCCAGGGTGAACACCTGGGCGTGACCATCCTTCATCAGCGAGACCGCATCGGTGTAGCTGGCCTGAAAACTGATCTTGCTCAGGGACTGGTAATCCATTTTGTTGAGTTTCAGCACTTCGCCAGTCAGCATTTCCGCCGTATTGCCGCGCGGTTGAGTCACGACTGATTTGCCTTTGATATCCGCAAATGACTGCACCTTGGCCGAAGACAAAGCCACCACCTGGAAATACTGGGGATAGATATTGGCCATCTGGCAGACCTTGGTCACCGCTTGCTTGAAGGGCGGGCGACCTGCCACGCCGTCCACAGTGCTGCTGGAATTGCCAAAGCCGATCTGGGCCTTGCCGGTATCAATGCCCAACACATTGGCGATCCCAGCTCCCGGAGTTGAGGTGATCTGAAGACCTGGGACAGCTTTTTCCCACATGTTCTTCAGTGCACCACCCAATGGGACCCAGACGCCACCCTGCGGGCCAGTCATCAGGGTGACCTGCTGGGCTTGTGCGGTCATGGCGCTGGCGCACAGGGCGATCAGCGCCGCTAAGGTCAGGCTCAGGCGACGGATTTGTTGGTTCATGGGGTTCTCCTTTAAAAGCAATTGATCCAGCCAACTGGAGTCGGATGGCATGTTTGTTCAAATCTATCCTAACTCCAGGGCATCTGAGGCCATATACGCAAAATCTCAGGGTAAGTACTTATGCGGTTTTTACGCGGCCCGAGCATTTGGCTCATTTTTCCGGATGGGCTTGTCACCGATGACCAGGACCCGGGGAACAGTGCCGCCTTGTCCATCTCTGTCAACGTGCTCAGCCAACAGATTTAACTGTGCTGACACAAACTGTTCCGATTTTTTCCTAGTATCCCTTTTCATTCTGTGGTGACCTTAACCATGCTCCTGGAGGTTCAAGCACGTGGACATGTCGATTCGATTGGATAACCGCAATTGGTCCCGGGCTGGCTTCTGGTTTGGTCTGGCTTTGGTGATTGGCCTGGCTGCGGCTACTTTCGACCTGCTTGACCAGCGCAACCAGGCACGATCCGAACAGGTCCAGCAACTGGCCACCTCCACCGACTTGTTGAGTGAGCATGTCTACCGTTCCCTCCAAATCCTGGACGGAACCCTGCTGAATGTGGTGGACAAGGTAAAACAGGAGGGGATGTCGGCGGTGAGCGGTGATGCCGGGCACGCCTATTTGCAGAGCCAGGTTCGCCATCTGAGTGGAAATGCCCAATTGCTGGCCTACGACCTGGCGGGAGTCACGCTGTCAGCCAGTGCAACGCGTGAGCCGCCCAGCTTCAATCCTTCAGAACGTGATTACTTCAAGGCCTTGATGGCGGGGCAGCCTGAGCCTTATATCGATCGCGCCTTGCTGGGCAAAACCAGCCACAAATTCTTTTTCCCAATGGCGCGCAGGTTGGTTAACCAGAAGTCTGAGATGGTTGGCATCATCCAGCTGGGCGTCAACATGGACTATCTCAACCATGTGTTCAGGTTTGGTCAAGATCCCAATAGCCAATCGGCCCTGATACGCAGGCAGGACGGCATCTTGGTCAGTTCAGCAGGGCCCACCCCCGAATTGATGGACCGGGTGATCTTGCCTCCCTCTGAGGTGGCACAACTGGGCCCTTTGTCAACGCCTCGGGTAGAGACTTTGAACATTCTGGGCGCACCGCAGTTGCTAGGGGTCCAAAGGGTGAAGGACTACGACCTGCTGGTATTGCGCTGGAGCCAGACCCGGGCGCAGGAGTCGATGCTGGGTGCGACTCCGCTAGGACCCTGGATTCTGGCCTTTTTGCTGGGCCTTAGCGGTGTTTTGGGCCTGCGCGCCTGGCAGCGGGATGGCAAGGACCGGGACGCACTGCATGCGCAGGATCAGCTGCTGTTGAAAGAGCGCAATGATTTGCTGCAGCAGCAGGAAACCATTTACAAGAATGCCATGGTTTGCCTGGCAATTTTTGAAGGCCGCACCATCCGATGGATCAATCAGGGCAGTCTGGATCTGGTCGGACGCAGTCCCCAGGAAATGATTGGGCAAAGCGCCCGTATCTTTTTTGCCACTGAAGAGTACTGGCGTGATCTGGGTCAGCGTACCTGGGCTGCAAACAGTGCCGGCAAGCCGTTTTCAGAAGAAATTCAGCTCCAGCACAAGGACGGCAGTATGCGCTGGGCCCATCTGAGCATGCGGGTGGTGGACCCGACGCAGCAGCCCATGCAGGCCGTGGCGGTGCTGACAGACCTGACCGAGCGAAAGCGCCTGGAAGACAAGCTCCGTTCTGCCATGGAGGCCGCTCAGCAGGCCGATGCCGCTAAAAGCGAGTTTTTGTCGATCGTCAGCCACGAGTTACGCACCCCTTTGAATGGGGTCATGGGCGGGCTGCAAACCCTGGGCTTCTTTATCAAGGATGCAAAACCGATGGAGTTGCTGCGCGCCAGCCGAGAAAGTGGCGAATTGCTGATGAACGCGATCAACGACCTGCTCGACTTCACCAAGATCGAGGCGGGCAAACTCGACCTGCATCCCGAGCCGACGCAACTGACAAACCTATGCAAAAGGCTGTCGAGCATGGCTCAGAACATTCCTCGCAACGATTCGGTGAAGCTGGAGTTCGAATGTGATCCAGCGCTTGAACAATGGGTGCAGGTAGATGGTCAGCGCTTGCGCCAGGTGATGAACAACCTGCTCAACAATGCTCTGAAATTCACCCATCAGGGCACAGTCTATGTGGCTGGGCGCATTGTGAGCCGTGAAAGGGACCGGTTGAATGTGCAACTGATCGTGCAGGACACCGGGATCGGCATGAGCCCGGAAACCATCAGCAAATTGTTTACGCCTTTTACCCAGGCCTCGGTTGGACTGCGCCGCAAATACGGCGGCACCGGATTGGGTTTGAGCATCTGTAAGCGCCTGCTCGATGCCATGGGAGGTGAGATCCATGTGCAAAGCCTGCCCGGTGTAGGCAGTACCTTTACCGTCACGTTGAATTTGCAGACCACTGACGTGCCAGTGATGGCCAACTGATCCTTTCAGTTGCTGGTCTGGGTCTGTCAGCGTGCCTCCTGCAGGCCTGCAAACACTCCTTCGGCATACACAGCACGGCCGCCCACCAGGGTGAGCAGGGCGTGGATGGTGCTGATTTCATCCACCGGCACGCTCAGGTAGTCCTTGCTCAGCACGGCCAGATCGGCCAGCTTGCCAAGTTCAAGCGTACCGCGGCGTGCATCATCATGGGCCAGCCAGGCGCTGCCATGGGTGTACATACGCAATGCTTCCATGCGGCTGGGCGTTTCCTCCGGGCCGCGCAGGGGCACCCCTCCGGCTGACTTGCCGTCCAGCATCCAGCGCAGGGCAACAAAGGGGCTGTAGTTGGCGACGCGGTGGGCGTCGGTTCCTGCCCCAACGACAACGCCGACCCTGAGGGCTGTACGCATGGGGGGCATGCGCTTCAGGGCAAGCTCACCTCGCTCCTTCAGTTCGCGTTCACCATCGTAGAACATGGCATCCTGCATGGCCCAGCCAACACCCAAGGCCTTCATGCGGGCAAAGCTGGCCTCGCTGCCGTCATTCAAATGCGCGATCGACCAGCGCAGTGGCGCTATCGGTATTTCCCGGTTGACCCGCTCAAACACATCGAGCAAATGGTGCAGCGAGGCGTCTTTGTGCCAATGCTGGGTCAGGGTCAGGCCGCGCTCGGCCGCCCACCTGGCGGCCAGGTAAAACTGCTCCTTGTCCGCCTCGCTGGGCTTGTCATTGTTGTACATGCCAAAGGTGACCCGCTCCCCGATGCCGTTGAAACGCAGCATATCGTCGCCAAAGCCCATGGGCAGCAGCTGGGTCAGTTCCTTGAATTCGGCCAGTTCCTGGCCGCGTTTTTGCGAGAAATAGCTGTAGTTCACCCGCAGGCTGAGTGCTTTCTCGCGCCAAACCTGAAACAGGGGGGCGTATTCAGCCGGTGTCATGTTGAAGCCGCCCGGATCAATCAGACCAGTGAGGCCCTGGCGATTGAGTTCGCGGAAAAATTTGCGCGTGCTGTCGACCTTCTGGGCAAAGCTGGGCGCTGGCAATTTGTCAAACAGGGGAACAATACCGCCCACAATGGCACCAGTGGGTTGGCCGTTGGCATCGCGTACAAACTTGCCGCCGCCCGGCAAATCACTTTCAGCCTTGATGCCCAATGCCTGATAGGCCAGCGGGGTGAGCATGGCCCAGCCGTACATCCACTGCACATAGACCGGGTTATCCGGTGCGGCGGCCAGCAGTTCAGCCTGGGTCGGGCGACGACGCTCCTTGAACTGCTCGTCAGTCCAGCCGCCTGCCACAATCAGCCACTGCCCCGGCTTGGCCGCGCGTGCGGCAGTGCGCAAACGGTCCAATGCCTCTTGCACCGAGGCAGCGCCAAACCAATGCACTTCGGTGCCGTAGCTGAGCGCGGCACGGATCGCATGGATATGCGAATCAATCAGCCCGGGTATCACGGTACGCCCGCCCAGGTCGACCACCCGGGTGCCTGAACTGGCCAGTCGCCTCAGGTCATTGCTGGTGCCCAGTGCCACGATGCGCCCATCGCCTACCGCCAGGGCCTCATGCGTCGTGCCACGCGTATCGGCAGTCACGATCTTGCCGTTGAGCAGCAATGTATCGATCTTTTGCGCAGCAGCATGCAGGCAAAGACCGAGCGACAAGAAAAGGGGGAACAGAAAGCGCATGAACATTGTTGTCTCCAGATACCAGGATGATTTGGCTCGGCAGGGATCATCGTCTTTTTGCCGTACTTGAGCAAGAGCTGCAAGCCAGGAAGCCCGCAAAAAGAAGAGGGAGAAATTGACAGGCAGGATGCCGGTCAGGCATGAAGGGTGACGGACCTCGACCCCGGCACTGGCGCCACAGTTAGGGCTGCTTGGTTCC
>JAFMJA010000174.1 GCA_017853735.1 Burkholderiaceae bacterium
GCCGGCGTTGATGGCCTTGGCGGGTTGGCAGGGTTTATGGTGGGGGTTGTCCCTTTTCACGGTGCTGGTGATGGTCTGGCTAGGACTGGTAGTGCCCCCGGACGACAAGCTGAAGTCCATTAGCCAAAGCGGGGCAACGGGTTGGCTGCATCGCTTGCGACAAACCCTTTCTGCATCAGGCCCATGGCTGGTCGCCCTGAGCTTTGCGGTGTATTCGGCGCAGTGGCTGGCGGTCATTGGTTTTCTGCCCACCATCTATACGCAAGCGGGGTACTCCGGCGAGTCCACTGCAATCCTCACCGCCATGGTGGCCCTGGTCAATATTTTGGGCAACCTCCTGTCGGGCGCCTTGCTAGCACGCGCTTACCGGCCTGAGCATTTGCTCTACCTGGGCTTTTTGGCGATGGGGATGGGAACTGCTTTTGCTTTTGGGGGTGGATCATGGGGACCTACCTCCCGCTTCATTTCAATTCTGCTGTTTTCAATGATCGGCGGAATGGTGCCGGCCACGCTTTTTTCACTGGCTGTGAGGCTTGCGCCCAGTGATCGAACGATTTCCACCACGGTGGGCTGGATTCAGCAATGGTCTGCCATGGGTCAGTTTCTCGGTCCACCGCTGGTGGCATGGGTGGCTGCAGGGGTGGGGGGCTGGCATGCGACCTGGTGGGTCACATGTGCTTGTTCACTGGTAGGCCTGGCGTTGGCGAGACTCATCGCGCGGAGGCTGGGTGGATGAAAACGCAGAAGACGTCAAAGTCTAAGCAACCAAGGCTGTCGGCCACCGATCTGTTGCCAGAGTTGCGTCCGGGCCAGTCCATTGATTTGCTCAAGGAATTGCACATTCTCACCAGGGATGGTGGGCTGAATCAGGACTCACGTCGCAAACTCAAGCAGGTCCAGCACCTGTACCAGTTCATAGAAAAAATTTTGTTGGAGCTGGAGTCAACCCGATCAGGCGACAGTCCTGAAATCACAATGGCCGATCATGGTGCGGGCAAGTCTTATCTGGGATTTATTGTTTACGACTTGTTTTTCAAGCACCGAGCCACCGGCCGTCTTTATGGGATTGAGGCGCGCCCTGAGCTGGTAGAGAGCGCCCGCAATCTGGCTGCGAGGCTGGGGTTTGTCCGGATGGAGTTTCTAAAGCTGCTCGTTGCCGAGGCCACCCAGGCAGCAGAGATGCCCGCGCAGATCGACCTGGTCACCGCGTTGCATGCCTGCGATACGGCGACGGACGATGCGATTGCTTTTGGGCTTAAGAAACAGGCGCGCGTGATGGTGCTGGTCCCTTGCTGTCAGGCCGAAGTGGCCCGAGCGCTCAATTCGGGCAAGGCGCTTTCTCTGGCGCGCACGCCGCTGGCTGAGCTCTGGCGCCACCCGCTGCACACCCGCGAATTGGGAAGTCAGATCACCAATGTGTTGCGCTGCCTCTACCTCGAGGCCTGTGGCTATCAGGTCACTGTCACCGAATTGGTGGGCTGGGAGCACAGCCTCAAAAACGAGCTGATCATTGCGCGCTGGACTGGCCATCGAAAGCGCTCTTCGGCGCAACGCCTGCAAGCTATTCTGGCCGAATTCGGCCTGTTGTCCCTGCTCGAATCGCGATTTACCCTTCCAAGCCAATAATTGGGGTCAGATTCCAATTATCATGTGGGCACTATGGCGCGCCTTGCAAGACTCACCGTGGCGGATTATCCGCACCATGTCATCCAACGAGGCAACAACCGGCAATCCATCTTTCTGGATGATGCAGACCGCCGCTTCATGCTGGATTTGCTGTTGGAAAAAGCCAGCGTCCTGGGCGTGGCTATCCATGCGTATGTCTTGATGGACAACCATTTTCACCTCTTGGTCACGCCAAGGGACTCTGATGGCTTGCCCAAGATGATGCAAGGGGTGGGGCGCCAATATGTGCGCTATTTCAACAAGCGATATCGACGAAGCGGCACTTTGTGGGAGGGGCGCTACCGATCCAATCTGATTGATAGTGAAGCCTATCTCTTGACCTGCATGGCTTATATCGAGCTCAACCCGGTTCGCGCAGGCATGGTGGAGCGGGCGCAGGATTTCCCCTGGTCAAGCCACGCCCATTACGCGGGGACGCGGGCTGACCGAATGCTTAGCCCGCCTTCAACATATTGGTCCTTGGGCAATACCCCATTTGCACGCGAGGCAGCCTACATCGAATTTGTCAACGCGGGTGTGAAGCCTGAGCAACAAAAAGCGCTGACCAATTCAGCCCTTCATGGCTGGGCCCTCGGCGGGGCCGGTTTTATGCAAAACCTACAAAAACTTACCAGTCGCCGCATCAATATTGCCCATGCTGGGCGACCCAAAAGTAAAACGGGCGACTCTCAAAAAAAGAGTACGGTCGAATAAGAGTAATTTAATCTGTCCCTAATTTAACGATGCTTTTATAAAACCAGCGAATAATTAGAATCTGACCCCAATTAATTTGCTTGGCAATTGGGCTGTCTTGCATTATTCTTGCTCCCCCTGTGATTTTTTTAGGAGCGGGCCATGTCGACGGCTGCCGAAATCAAACACCTGCAAGAAAACGGCCTCTATGGCCCCAGTCATGAGCACGATGCCTGCGGCGTTGGCTTCGTGGCCCATATCAAGGGTGTCAAGACCCATGACATCGTTCGCGGCGCTCTGAAGATTCTGGAGAATCTCGACCACCGTGGCGCGGTAGGAGCTGACAAGCTGATGGGGGATGGGGCGGGCATTCTGATCCAGATCCCCGATACCCTTTACCGCGAGGAAATGGCCAAACTGGGTGTTGAACTGCCACCGCCCGGCGAATACGGGGTCGGCATGATTTTTCTGCCCAAAGAGCATGCCTCCCGGCTGGCCTGTGAACAGGAGATGGAGCGTGCCATCAAGGCTGAAGGGCAGCTCCTGCTGGGATGGCGGGATGTTCCTATCAACCGCGAGATGCCCATGTCGCCCACTGTACGTGAAAAAGAGCCTGTGCTGCGCCAGGTATTCATCGGACGGGGCAATGATGTGATTGTGCAGGACGCCCTGGAGCGCAAGCTGTTTGTCATTCGCAAGACCGCCAGCGCATCAATTCAGCGCCTGAAGCTCAAGCACAGCAAGGAATATTACGTGCCCAGCATGTCCAGCCGGACAGTGATCTACAAAGGCTTGTTGCTCGCAGATCAAGTGGGTACTTACTATTTGGATCTGAAGGACTCACGCTGTATATCCGCATTAGGCCTGGTCCATCAACGCTTTTCCACCAATACCTTCCCCGAGTGGCCTCTGGCCCACCCCTACCGTTATGTGGCCCATAACGGAGAGATCAATACTGTCAAGGGCAATTACAACTGGATGAAGGCCCGGGAAGGGGTGATGAGTTCACCGGTGTTGGGTGCCGACCTGCAGAAACTCTACCCAATCAGTTTCGCCGATCAGTCAGACACCGCCACCTTTGACAACTGCCTTGAGCTGCTGACAATGGCTGGCTACCCGATCAGCCAGGCTGTGATGATGATGATTCCCGAGCCATGGGAACAGCATGCCACCATGGACGAGCGAAGAAAAGCCTTCTACGAGTACCACGCCGCCATGCTGGAGCCATGGGATGGTCCAGCCTCAATCGTGTTCACCGATGGCAGACAGATTGGCGCCACACTGGACAGAAATGGCCTGCGACCATCTCGCTACTGCATCACCGATGATGACCTGGTCATCATGGGCTCTGAATCAGGGGTATTGCCTGTCCCGGAGAACAAAATTGTGCGCAAATGGCGCTTGCAGCCTGGCAAGATGTTCCTGATCGACCTGGAACAGGGACGGATGATTGACGATGAAGAACTGAAGGCAGGACTTGCCAACAGCAAACCTTACAAGCAGTGGATCGAAAATCTGCGAATCCGCTTGGATGATGTCGAGCAGCCAGTTGCAGGCGAAGGAGAGAGCAGTTCGAAAGGCCCTGTGGAAGAGTCGTCCTCCGCAGCATTTGAGCAAGTATCTTCCAGCCTGATGGATCGCCAACAGGCGTTTGGCATGACCCAGGAGGACCTCAAATTTCTGATGGCCCCGATGGCGGCCAATGGGGAGGAGGCCATCGGTTCCATGGGTAACGACAGTCCGCTGGCTGTGCTGTCCAACAAAAACAAACCGCTTTACAACTATTTCAAGCAATTGTTCGCCCAGGTGACCAATCCACCGATTGATCCGATCCGGGAAGCCATTGTGATGTCACTGGTTTCATTCATCGGCCCTAAACCGAACCTGCTCGATATCAATCAGGTCAATCCTCCGATGCGACTGGAAGTTAGCCAGCCCATTCTGGACTATTCCGATATGGCGAAGCTGCACAACATCGCCAGTACCACCCAGGGAAAGTTTCGCAGCTACACCCTGGACATTACTTACCCGCTCACATGGGGGCATGAAGGTGTAGAGGCCAAGCTGGCTTCGCTATGCGCCGAAGCGGTGGATGCGATCAAAGGTGGCCACAACATCCTGATCATCAGCGACCGCGCTGTCAGTGCCTCACAAGTGGCCATTCCGGCCCTGCTGGCGCTATCGGCCATCCATCAGCACCTGGTGCGCGAGGGAAGGCGTACCACTGCTGGTCTTGTGGTGGAAACCGGTACGGCACGCGAAGTACACCACTTCGCTGTGCTGGCAGGTTATGGCGCAGAGGCCGTGCATCCCTACCTCGCTCTGGAGACCCTGGAGGCACTGCACAAAAACCTACCTGGAAATCTCAATGCAGACAAGGCCATCTACAACTACGTCAAGGCCATCGGCAAAGGACTCTCGAAGATCATGTCCAAAATGGGCGTGAGTACCTATATGAGCTACTGCGGCGCTCAACTGTTTGAAGCAATTGGCATCAATAGCGAGACAGTGTCCAAGTACTTTACCGGCACACCCAGCCGGGTCGAGGGCATCGGTGTGTTTGAAATTGCCGAAGAGGCCATTCGCATGCACAAGGCGGCATTTGGACATGATCCGGTGCTGACCAATATGTTGGACGCTGGCGGGGAATATGCCTGGCGAATTCGGGGCGAGGAACATATGTGGACGCCCGATGCCATTGCCAAACTGCAGCACAGCACTCGTTCCAACAACTTCAACACCTACAAGGAATACGCTCAGATCATCAACGATCAAAGCCAGCGTCAGATGACCCTGCGTGGCCTGTTTGAATTCAAGGTGGATCCAAGCAGGGCGATCCCGATTGACCAAGTTGAGCCAGCCAGCGAAATTGTCAAGCGCTTTGCAACAGGCGCCATGTCCCTGGGATCGATATCCACTGAGGCTCATGCCACGCTGGCCGTCGCCATGAACCGCATTGGCGGCAAAAGCAATACCGGGGAAGGCGGCGAGGACCCGGCACGCTATCGCAAGGAGCTCAAAGGCATTCCGATCAAGCAAGGGGAAACCCTGAAAAGCGTGATCGGTGAGGAGCAGGTCGAAGTGGATATCCCCTTGCAGGATGGCGACTCCCTGCGCTCCAAAATCAAGCAAGTGGCTTCGGGCCGCTTTGGCGTGACCACCGACTACCTGATCAGCGCCGATCAGATTCAGATCAAGATGGCCCAGGGCGCCAAGCCAGGCGAAGGCGGCCAGTTGCCTGGTGGCAAAGTGTCTGATTACATTGGCAAATTGCGCCACTCGGTGCCTGGCGTGGGCCTGATCTCCCCGCCGCCACACCACGACATCTACTCGATTGAAGACCTGGCGCAACTGATCCATGACCTCAAGAATGTGGCGCCACACGCCAGTATCAGTGTCAAGCTGGTCAGTGAAATCGGTGTGGGCACAGTGGCCGCAGGTGTGGCCAAGTGCAAGAGCGATCACCTGGTGATTGCCGGTCATGACGGTGGTACAGGCGCTTCACCCTGGTCGTCCATCAAGCATGCGGGAAGCCCATGGGAGATTGGACTGGCCGAAAC
>JAFMJA010000006.1 GCA_017853735.1 Burkholderiaceae bacterium
ACCTGCATCAGGACCGACAGCATGTTCTTGCTGCGCACCAGACCGCCATAGAACAAGGCCAGGCCGGGGATGGTCATCAGGATCACCAGCACGGTGGCGACCGTCATGAACGCGGTGTCACCTTTGTTGGGGGTGGGCGTGGCGGCGGCCTCGGCGGCCGCCGCAGGAGCGGCTGCCGCAGCGGGCGCTTCGGCGGCAGCGGGAGCCGCAGCCGGGGCGGAGGCCGGCTGCGCCAATGCGGCGCCGCCTCCGGTCAGAAGGCCGAGCCCGAGGGCCAGGCAGATGAGAAATTTTTTCATGGCTTGTGTTCTCCGTGTCTGCTGATCAGAGGGCTTCCTTGCCGGTTTCACCGGTGCGGATGCGGACGACTTGCTCGACGTCGTAGACGAAAATCTTTCCGTCGCCGATCTTGCCGGTGCGGGCGGCGCCTTCGATGGCTTCGATGACGCGGTCGACCAGCTCCTCGGAGACGGCGGCCTCGATCTTGACCTTGGGCAGAAAGTCAACGACGTACTCGGCGCCGCGGTACAGCTCGGTGTGGCCCTTTTGACGGCCAAAGCCTTTGACCTCGGTCACGGTGATGCCTTGCACCCCGATGCCCGAGAGCGCTTCGCGCACTTCGTCGAGCTTGAAGGGCTTGATGATGGCGGTGATGAGTTTCATAAGAGCTCCTTGTGATGAATTGGAATCAGGTCAGAAGGTGTACTTGACGCCCAGGAAAACACCGCTCTTGGCCAAGAAGCGACCATCTGACTGGGAATAAAAGCCGCCGTCTTTGGCGTCGGTACCCACCGCGGCGATCGAGGCGCTCAGGCCCTTGCCGAAGTCTTTGTTCAGGGTGATGGCATAGTCGGTGTAGTCGGCGGCGTTGCCCACCACAGAACCCGAGGTTTGATTCGGAACGGTCTGGCGTCCCACATGCGGCACCAGGCTCAGGCCATTGCCCAGGTCCAGGTTGGCGCTCAGGTCCCAGTAGCGGCTGCCGTTGGAATTCAGGTTGCCCAGGAAGTCGCCAAAACTCTGGCTGTATTTCAGGGTGACCGGCCCATAGCTCACACCCACATAAGCTTCAGTAGTGTCGGCTTTGGAATAACTGCCTGAACCCGTCGTGCCAGTGGCACCCGAATCGTTGCCCGGGTACTGGTAAGTGATCGCACCCACATCAAAGCCCAGGCCCATGGCGTTGAACTTGTAGCCGCCATACAGGTCCACCTCGTAGTCGCCCTTGCTGGCGCCATTGAATTCTTTGATCCACTTCAGATTACTGGCCGCCCAGGCGCCCAGGTAAACCCCGTTCTTGTGGGCAAAGTCAATACCACCCTGTATCGAGGCCTGGTTGGCGGTCTGGGTGATGCCACGGAAGCGGTAGTCGCTGACGGCCCCGATGTTGTAGGCCAGGGTGAAGTCCGGTTCGGCCGGCTTGGATTGGGCCAGGACGCTTGTGCCGGCGATCAGGGCCAAACTTGCAATGCTGATTTTGCTGAGGTGTTTCATAAAAAGCTCCTGAAGAGTCCAAAGTAGTGGTTAACACCCTGGTCTAGCACTTAACGTGCCAAGAAAATTTCCTGAGAAATCCCCAAACTTGTCCTCCTGAGCCCTGATTTGTGCGTTGAAAGACTGTATAAATTAACAGCCCCGACTGAACCGCACTAAAAAAGTGCGGTTTCTGCACCTTATCGGTGGATGGTCGGGGCAGGGTAGGGAATGATCATGGGTTTATGCACGGTGCACAGTCGCGCAATAGTGGGTTGGGGGGCGGCCGCGGTGGCGGTCGAAGTCCATCTGGCCAATGGCTTGCCGGGCTTCAGTCTGGTGGGTCTGGCCGATACCGAAGTCAAGGAGGCGCGTGAGCGGGTGCGTGCCGCGATTCAGAATTCGGGTCTGGAATTTCCACATAACAAACGCATCACCGTCAATCTGGCGCCTGCAGATCTGCCCAAGGATTCCGGTCGTTTTGATCTGCCCATTGCGCTGGGCATCCTGGCCGCCAGCGGACAGATTGATGCCACCTTGCTGGCAGGCCATGAATTTGCAGGTGAGTTGTCGCTCTCGGGTGCCTTGCGCCCGGTGCGCGGCGCTCTGGCCATGGCCCTAGCTGTGCAGGCGCGCGAGCCGGACCTGCGGCTGGTCTTGCCTGTGGGCAGCGCCGAGGAGGCGGCCCTGGTGCCGGGGATGCGTGTGCATCGCGCAGCCCACTTGCTGGAGGTGGTGCAGCAATTCCTGCCTGGCAGGTCCCAGGAAAGGCCGTCCTGGGACTGTGTGCCACCCACCATGGGGCAAGTCACCTCCGAGGCGCCAGACCTGAGCGATGTCCGGGGACAGCTGGCGGCCAGACGGGCGCTGGAAATTGCTGCAGCCGGGGGGCATAGCCTGTTGCTGTGCGGCCCGCCTGGTTCTGGCAAGTCCATGCTGGCACAGCGCCTGGCCGGTCTGTTGCCACCCATGGGCACTCAGGAGGCGCTGGAGAGCGCAGCCGTGGCCAGCCTGGCCGGACGTTTTACCCTGGCGCGCTGGGGGCAACGCCCCACCTGCAGCCCGCACCATTCGGCCAGCGCCGTGGCCCTGGTGGGTGGCGGCTCACCGCCTCGCCCGGGCGAGATATCCCTGGCGCACCACGGTGTGCTCTTCCTGGATGAGTTACCGGAATTCACCCGCACCGCGCTGGAAGCCCTGCGCGAGCCGCTGGAAACTGGACAGATCACCATCGCCCGTGCTGCGCAGCGTGCTGAGTTTCCCGCCCGCTTTCAGCTGGTTGCCGCGATGAACCCCTGCCCCTGTGGCTATTTGGGCTCAAGCCAGCGTGGCTGTCGATGCACGCCCGATCAGGTGTCGCGTTACCAGGCCCGGCTGAGCGGCCCATTGCTCGACCGGATTGATCTGCATGTGCAGGTGCCTGCGGTGCCAAGCCAGGAGTTGATGGCTGCCCCAAAATCAGAGACAAGCAGCGCGGTGCGCGCGCGGGCTCAGGATGCGCGCGCGCGGGCGCTGCGCCGCCAGGGACGGCTCAACCAGCAACTGGCGGGCGAGCATCTGGACGCGCATGTGAAGCTGGAGCCATCAGCGCAACAATTTTTAAGCCAGGCGGCAACGCGTCTGGCTTGGTCTGCGCGTGGCGTGCACCGCACCATGCGGGTGGCGCGCACGATTGCCGATCTGGCGGGCCAGCCGCAGATCAGCCTGGAGCATGTGGCCGAGGCCATGCAATACCGACAGGCTGCCCATCAACCCTAGTGGCTGTCGGCAAAACTTGCGCTGCGGGCGTCCCGCTTCAGCAAGGCCTTGGCAAAGGCAAATCCAAGCAGGACCAGAGCTACCCCTCCCAGGGCAATAACGGGTGCAGTGCCCACACGCTCGGTCAGCCAGGCGGCTGCGACCACACCCAGGGACTGCCCCAAAAAAAGGGATGAGGCAAACAGCGTCACCGAGGTGCCACGCGCAGTTGGGGCCATCTGGGTGGCATTGAGCTGCATGGTGTTGTGGAACATGAAAAAGCCAAAGCCCACCAGCAAGCTCGCCAGGGCAGCGCCTTGCCAAACAGGGGCGTACGCAAAGGCCAGCGAGCCCAGCCCGACGATGGACACACCCAGCTGGACCAGGCCGCGTTCGCCCAGACGAGGAATCAGAAAGCGCGCCGTAGCCATATAGATCATGCCGCCCAGCCCGAACAGGGCCGCTATCGCGCCAGCTGCCCCCAGGGTGATGCCGTGGGTCTGGTGCAAATGGGTGGCCCACAGGGCCAGCACACCAAAGCCGGCAGCCCCTTCGATCACGCCCACAGCCAGCACAACCCGCGACCAGCCTCCGGTCACGATTTGCACAGCCTGCTGCACAAAGCCGGTGCGCTGGCTGTGGGCAGGGCTAGCCTCGGGCGACGCAGGCCTTGGCTGCAAACGCAGGTCCTGCCACAGCAAGAGGCCAACCACGGTGAGCATCAAGGCAATCAGCACAAACGCCCAGCGCCAGCCCAGTAGGTCGGTCAGCACCCCGCCGATCACCTGTCCTGAAACAATGCCCAGCGCGGTGCCCAGGCCGACCCGCGCCAGCGCCTCCTGGCGGTGCTCAAAGCGCACTGCATCGCCCACCCAGGCCATGGAGAGCGGAACGATCGCTGCCGCAAACAAAGCGCTCAAGCCACGTGCCAGCACCAGCAGATCCAGACTGGTAGCGAATGCCGAAAGCAGCGAAGCCAGGCTGCAGGCCAGGGTGGTGAATGTCACTATACGAAGCTTGCCCAGTCGGTCCCCCAGGGGGCCGTAGAGCAGCTGCACCACACCATAAACCACCGCAAAGGCTGAAATCACTTGTGCCGCCTGCGCCAGGCTGACAGAGAAAACCCGGGCCAGCTCCGGCAGCATGGCATCGCAGACACGCTGCACCGACATGCTGGAGAAAGTGGCAAATGAAAGAAGCAGGATGGTGCGATGCGTGGCGTGAGACAGGGCGGACATGAGGCTGGATCGGGTCAAGAGCCAGCGGGCACCGGCATCTGCGATCATAGACCCATGAGCGCCACTCAAAAATTCGATACACGACTGGTGGGCTGGCTTTCTCTGGCGCAACTGATCAGCTGGGGCAGCGTGTTCTATGCCTTTGCCTTGTTGCTCGAGCCGGTGGAGCGTGAACTGGGCCTCACACGCGCCCAGACCTCGCTGGCCTTCAGCCTGGCCTTGCTGGCCGAGGGCCTGCTGGCCTACCCGGTGGGGCGCTGGATCGAGCGAGGACATGAGCGCATGGTCATGACAGCGGGCTCTGTCCTGCTGGGACTATGCCTGCTGCTGCACAGTCGCATCCAGGACATGACGGATTTTTACCTGGTGTGGCTTGGACTGGGGGTGGGCCTGGCCGGCACCCTGTACCCGCCGGCTTTTGCGGTGGTGACACGGCGCTATCCGAATGATTTCCGTCGTGCCATCATCACCATGACTTTTCTCGGGGGGCTGGCCAGCACAGTTTTTATTCCCCTGACAGATTGGCTGATTGATTTGCTGGGTTGGCGACAGGCCTTGCTGCCGCTGGCAGCGGTGAACCTGTTGTTTTGTGCACCTCTTCACGCGCTGGTCCTCAAGAATGCGCCAACCGGGCATGGGCTGGCAGGCGCGCACGCACATGGCCCAACTGGCGCCAGGCTGCGCACCTTGATGTTCAGCCCGCCCTTTTTGCTGACGGGTGCATTCATCGTGTTGATGATGGCGACCACCGCCGCTTTGCCGGCACACCTGGTCAGCCTTTTGCGCGAGCAGGGCCTGCCCGAGGCCTGGGTGATCATTGTTCCTGCGGCAGTCGGTGTGCTGCAGGTATTTGGACGCGCCCTGATCTATCTCTGCGAGTACCGGATTGATCTGCACTTGCTCAACCGCCTGACACCGGGCCTGATTCCGCTGGGTGTGTTGTCGCTGTTGCTTGCGCCGCTGACCGGGGCCGCCCAGATCGGTTTGGTCTGGCTGTTTGTGTTGCTCTACGGCATGGGCAACGGCATGCTGACCATTGTCAAGGGAACGGCGGTGGCTGAATATGTGAGCAAGGAGCAGATGGCCTCGCTCAATGGCGTGTTGGGCTTGCCGCAAGCACTGGCGCGCGCTGCAGCACCCTTTTTGTTGGGCTTGTTGTGGAGTCCGCAGTCGGGCTATGCCGCCGGGCTATGGGTGCTGCTGGGTATCAGCGTACTGGGCGTGTCGGCGCTCACCCTGGCGCAGCAGATCGCTTCAGCCAGGCAGTGAAGCCGGGCGCGCAGCAAGGGCGCAGCCGAGCTGACGCCTTGCGCCAGTCAGGCTGTTTTCCTGGGCCCTAGAGGTTGGGCGCGAGCAGTCGCTGCAGCGTGTCTTCGCTCAGGCCGCGGCGGCGCGCCTGGTCGTGCAACTGATCCGCCCCGATCTTGCCGACATTGAAATAGCTGCTGTGCGGATGGGCCAGGTAAAAGCCGCAGACGCTGGCCGCTGGGGTCATGGCCAGGCTATCGGTCAAGCCCATGCCAATATCTTCACAGCTAAGCAACTCGAACAGCTCACGCTTGACACTGTGGTCTGGGCAGGCCGGGTAACCGGGCGCCGGTCGGATGCCCTGGTATTTCTCGGCGATCAGGTCTTCGGTGGTCAGCTGTTCTTGCGGCGCATAACCCCAGAGGTCGGTGCGCACCCGCTGGTGCAGGCATTCGGCAAAGGCTTCGGCCAGCCGGTCAGCCAGGGCCTTGAGCATGATGGCGGAGTAGTCATCGTGGTCGTCCAGGAAAAACTTCTCTTTCTTCTCCACCCCAATGCCTGCTGTGACCGCAAACACCCCCACATAGTCGGGCGCCACGCCTTTGGGCGCCACAAAGTCGGCCAGGCAGCGGCTTGGGCGCATCACGCCATCGATCAGCTGCTTCTCGCTCTGCTGGCGCAAGCCATGCCAGGTGAGCGCCACCTGCTCGCGCCGCTCGTCGGTGTAGAGCTCAATGTCATCGTCATGCACACTGTTGGCCGGGTACAGGCCCAGTACCGCGTTGGCGGTGAGCCAGCGCCCCTCCATCAGACGCTGCAGCATGCGCTTGCCGTCCGAGAAAACCCGCTGTGCTTCCGTGCCCACGATCTCATCTTTCAGGATGGCGGGGAAGGGGCCGGCCAGGTCCCAGGTCTGGAAGAAGGGGCCCCAGTCGATATAACGGGCCAGCTCGGCCAGGTCAAAATTCTTGAAGACCCGGCGACCGATGAATTTGGGCTTGGGCGGCTGGTAGCCGGCCCAGTAGATCGGCGTCTTGTTGGCACGGGCTTTGGCGATCGGCCACAGCACTTGCTGCTTTTTGCTGGCGTGCTGCTGGCGCACCCGTTCGTAGTCGGCTTTCAGCTCATCAATATAGTGGGCCGCCTGTTCGGACAGCAGGTTCTGGGCCACGCTGACACTGCGTGAGGCGTCTGGCACATAGACCACCGGCCCCTCGTAATGCGGCGCAATCTTGACCGCAGTGTGCACCCGGCTGGTGGTGGCCCCGCCGATCAAAAGCGGGATCTTGCGCACCCGAAAGTGCTCGTCCTTCTGCATTTCCGCAGCCACATACTGCATTTCTTCCAGGCTGGGGGTGATCAGCCCGGACAGGCCGATGATGTCAGCCCCTTGCACCTTGGCGGTGGCCAGGATTTCATGGCAGGGCACCATCACGCCCATATTGATGACATCAAAGTTATTACACTGCAGCACCACGGTGACAATGTTCTTGCCGATGTCATGCACATCGCCTTTGACCGTGGCAATCACAATCTTGCCCTTGCTGCGCACATCCTGGCCGGCGGCCTCATGCTGGCGCTTCTCTTCTTCAATGTAGGGAATCAGGTGCGCCACCGCCTGCTTCATCACCCGCGCGCTTTTCACCACCTGCGGCAGAAACATCTTGCCCTGGCCAAACAGGTCGCCCACGATGTTCATGCCGTCCATCAGC
Source organism: Burkholderiaceae bacterium (assembly GCA_017853735.1). Taxonomy (GTDB): domain Bacteria; phylum Pseudomonadota; class Gammaproteobacteria; order Burkholderiales; family Burkholderiaceae_C; genus Hylemonella. Next base: position 7,409 of record JAFMJA010000006.1, read on the forward strand.
GGGCCTTCGATCACATGCAGCGGGCGCCCGCCACGGGCAAGCACCGCCTGGTAGGCCTCTTCGGTGTCTTCGGTGATGAAGTCGGTGATGCCGTGCACCAGGGCGTGGCTCAGGCGCTCGGCCACCGCGCCAGCGCGCCACTCCAGCTTTTTGCTGTCATCCTTGGCGGCACCCTTGGCGCTCTCGGCAATTTCCACCAGCCGCTCGCCGGCATCGACTCGGCGGTTGAGCACCACATCTTCCACCCGCTCGCGCAAGGTCGGCTCGAGCTCGTCGTAAACGCCCACCATGCCGGCGTTCACAATCCCCATGTCCATGCCCGCCTGGATGGCGTGGTAGAGAAACACCGTGTGGATCGCCTCGCGCACCGGGTCGTTGCCGCGAAAGCTGAAGGACACATTGGACACGCCGCCCGAGACCTTGGCGCCGGGCAGGTTGTGCTTGATCCAGCGGGTGGCCTCGATGAAGTCGACCGCGTAGTTGTTGTGCTCCTCGATGCCGGTGGCAATGGCAAAGATATTCGGGTCGAAGATGATGTCTTCGGGCGGAAAGTCCACCTCATCGACCAGGATGCGGTAGGCGCGCTGGCAGATTTCTGTCTTGCGGGCAAAGGTGTCAGCCTGGCCCTGCTCGTCAAACGCCATCACCACGGTGGCCGCACCATAGCGCCGGATCAGCCGGGCCTGGCGCTTGAACTCCTCCACGCCTTCTTTCATCGAGATGGAGTTGACGATGCCCTTGCCCTGGATGCAGCGCAGGCCCGCTTCGATCACCTCCCATTTGGAGGAGTCGATCATGATCGGCACCCGGGCGATGTCGGGCTCGGCGGCAATCAGGTTGAGAAAGCGCACCATGGCCGCGCGGCTGTCGAGCATGGCCTCGTCCATATTGATGTCGATCACCTGCGCCCCGTTTTCCACCTGCTGGCGCGCCACCGCCAGCGCCTGCTCGAACTGGCCGTTGAGGATCATGCGGGCAAAGGCCTTGGAGCCGGTGACATTGGTGCGCTCGCCGATATTGACGAACAGGGAGCCCGCATCGATAGAAAGCGGCTCCAGGCCGGAAAGCTTCATGGGGGCGACGGTGTTTTTGGGCATGCGGCTCACCTGGGAAAACAAAATGCAGGTGAGCGCAGTTGTGACATCCAAGCCTGACCCGGCACAAGCCGCGCTGCAGCGCTCCTTGGAAGTACTTGCATTCTAAGGGATGGGGTGTTGCCGCCACCGCACAGGTAATTTGCCAGGGCCGACATCAGGCACAAGGGAAAACCCCAGGACCGCAGCGGTTCAGGTCGACAATGACACCCAAATCGAACAAAATGCCTGACAAGTCGTTTTCCGCCGATTTTTACATCAGCCTATTTGGAGAATTCATGGTTCAACTCACGAAACGCAAGCTGCTCCAGAACGCAGCGGCAACAGTTGGCGCGGCTACTTTTGCGCCGCATCTGCTGGCCCAGGCCAAGCCAGTACGGATAGGCTACGCCATGGCCCGCACCGGCCCCTGGACGGGCGGCGCCCAGGTCAGCCAGGAGCCCAACTACCTGTTGTGGGCGGAACAACAAAACGCCGCAGGCGGGCTCAATGTCAAGGGTGAGCGGCGCATGATCGAGCTGATCAGCTCGGATGATCGAAGTGATATCGAAACCTGTGTGCGCACTTACGAAAAGCTGATGGGGAGCGACAAGGTGGACCTGGTCCTGCCGCCCTGGGGTTCCAACGCCAATTTTGCGGTGGCGCCCTTGGCCAACCGTTTTGGCTACCCCTTCCTGGCGCCCACCGCCTTGTCGAAGAAGTTGATCGAAATGAAGCTGCCCTACTTCTTCCTGATGCTGCAACAACCCAAGCCAATGTGCGATGCCCTGGTCGATATGCTCAAGGCCAACGGGGTGCGCAGCGTGGCGCTGATTTATGTCGATGACTTGTTCGGCCTGGAGAACTATGCTGCGCTCAAGGTGGCTCTGCAGGGCTCGGGCATCAATCTGGTCGAGGAAAAAAGCTATCCCGGTGGCGTCAAAGACCTGTCGCCTGTGCTGCGCTCGATCAAGGACAAGAACCCGGATGCCTTTGTTGGCTTCACCTACCCGCCCGACACTATTCTGGCCAGCAAGCAGGCCAAGGAGGTGGGCTTCAATCCAAAATACTTCTACGCCTCGGTGGGCACGGCTTTTCAGCTCTACAGGAATGTCATGACGCCCGCGGGCGCTGAGGGCGTGCTGGGCATGGGGTCCTGGAACAGCAAGACCAGTGCCGGCGCCAAGGCCTATTTCGATGCCCACACCAAGAAATTTGGCGGCAAGGAGCCGGACCGCTGGGCCAGTGGCGCCTGCTGGGCTGCGCTGGAAATTCTGACCAATGCGGTGGCCAAAAACGGGCTCAACCGCAAGGCTATTCGCGACTATGTGGCCTCCACCACCCACAAGACCATTCTGGGCGACATCAAGTTCGATGGCAGTGAGAACGTCGGTACGCCAGGCACGGTGAGCCAGTGGCAAAAAGGTGAGTTCGAGGTGGTCTGGCCGCAGAAAGTGGCCACCGCCAAGCTGATCGCCAAACCGGCCTGGTGATTTTGCTGTTTTCAAGCGGCAAGGGCGCTTCTTGCGGCGCCCTTGCTGGTTTTTGAGAATTCATCTCTCCAATGTCAGCCACCGCTTGGCTCGAACTGATCGCCTCAGGCTTGATCACCGGGGGCATCTACGCCCTGATCGCGCTCGGGCTCAACCTTCAGTATGGGCTGATGCGCATCCTCAATATCGCCCATGGCGAATTCCTCATGCTGGGCGCCTACCTGACCTGGCTGGCACATACTCAACTCGCCCTGTCGCCCCTGGTCATGGTCCCACTCAGCTTTGCGGCCATGATGGTGCTGGGCGTGGCGATTCATTTTTTATGCTTTCGTCGCCTGACCGCAACCTCGCCCAATCTGGATGTGTTCGAGGCGCGCGGCCTGATGGTTGCGTTTGGCCTGATGTTCCTGGTGCAAAACCTGGTGTCCTGGCAATGGGGCGGCGATCTGCGGGGCTACGATTACCTGACCGAGCCGGTCAAGCTGGGCGAGGCCCAGTTTGCGGCCAACAAACTCCTTGTACTGGGGCTAGCGCTTCTGTTCAGCGGCGCATTGATTGTGCTCATGCGCCAGACCCTGCTGGGCAAGGGTGTGCGCGCGCTCATGCAATCCCCAGTGGGTGCGCAACTGATGGGCATCGATACCAAGACCCTGCACCCGCTGATATTTGGTATCGGCCTAGGCCTGTCCGGCGTTGCCGGCGCTTTGCTGTCCATGGCCTACACCATCACGCCCTATATGGGCCAACCTTACACCGTGACTGCGCTGATTGTGATCACGCTGGGCGGTTTCGGCAGTATGGGCGGCGCCTTGATCGGCGGGCTGATGCTGGGCGTGATCGAAGCGTTTGGCATGCACTTCACCAACCCCTCCCTCAAGGCCCTGCTTTCCTACGCGGTATTCATTGCGGTTCTGATCCTGCGGCCGGAGGGCCTGCTGACCCGTAAAACCCGCAAGGCCTGAGAGGCCGAATCTGCCCATGAGTTCACGCCAACTGCTGATACGCGACCTGCTGGTCTTACTCGCCTTTGCCGGCTGGGCGCTGGCCTTGCCTGCCTACGCCAGCGATTTCGTCACCGCCATGGCTCTGACCTGCCTGATGTATGTGGCCCTGTCATCCAGCTGGGGGCTGTTTTGCGGCAGCACCCGCTACCTGTCGCTGGCGACGTCGGCATTTTTTGGCGTGGGCGCCTACACCACCGCCTTGCTGCTGGCGGACCTGGGCTGGGTGCAGACCATCGCCCTTGGCGCAGGACTGGCAATGCTGGTGGCCCTGGTGATGGGGGCGGCGGTGCTTCATCTGCGCGGCACCTACTTTGCCGTGCTGACCTTCGGCATGACCGAGCTGATCATGCACGCGGTGACCTATTTTGAGAAAAAGGTGACCGGTACGGTGGGGCGGGTCTTGACGGTGGTGCCCGACAACCATGTGATTTACCTGACCGTGCTGGCGCTGGCTGTGTTGGCCGTGGTGGTGTCGATTGTTGTGCGGCGCACGCGTTTTGGCCTGGCGCTGATGGGCATAGGCGCCGATGAGCAGCGCGCCCAGACCCTGGGGGTGAACACCCGCCTGGTCAAGATTGCCGGCTTTGCCCTGACGGCCGGCTTTGCCGGCGCGGTGGGTGCTGCCATGGCAGTGCGCTGGACTTACATTGACCCGCACACCGTGTTCAATCCTTTCATTGGTTTCCAGACCGTGCTGATCACCCTGATCGGCGGCGTGATGACCCTGTGGGGGCCGCTGCTGGCCGCCATTATCTTCAGTGTGCTGGCTGAGTCCTTGCGACTGCAGTTTCCCCAGATCTACCTGATGTCGCTGGGGCTGTTGCTGATCTTGAGCGTGCTCTACCTGCCCGGCGGCTTGGCCTCCTTACGCTGGGAAACCTTCAAGGCCTGGTGGTATGACACCCGCGACTGGGCCAAGGACCTGAAGCGGGAAATTACCGGACAGAAGGAGCGCGACAAGCAGAGGCTCAAGCGCCGTGAGAAGGAGAGCTACTTTGTCTGAGCAGCGCACCCCTTTGCTGCAAGTGCACGACCTGAGTGTGCGCTTTGGGGGCTTGACCGCGGTGGACGGGGTCAGCGCCAGCTTCTACCCGGGCGAGCTGGTGGGCATCATTGGCCCCAATGGCGCCGGCAAAACCACGCTTTTCAATGCCATCTCCGGCGTGCAGCTGCCCAGCTCGGGGCGCCTGAGTGTGCAGGGGCGCCGACTGACCGGGCGCAGCCCGCATCGCTTTGCAGCCCTGGGGGTGGCGCGCACTTTTCAGACGCCACGTGTTTTCGCCGACATGCCGGTGGCTGCCAATATCGAGTTCGGCCTGAAGTTTGCTGGCCGGCGCCGCCGCAAGTATCTGTTCTGGGGCGATGAAGTGGGCGTTCCCTGGGCGCTGCGCGATGCGCCCAGCATCCTGTCGCTGATTGGCCTGTTGCCTCAGGCGGGGCTGCCAGCCGGTGATATCACCCCTTCGCAGCAGCGCCTGCTGGAGATCGGCATGGCTTTGGCGACACGACCCAAGCTCCTGCTGCTGGATGAGGTGGCGGCCGGGCTGACCGATGCCGAGGTGGAGGACATGGCGCGCCTGATCCGGCGCCTGCGCGATGAGCTCGATGTGACGGTGATCTGGATCGAGCATGCGGTGGCCACTTTGCTGCAGCATGTCGAGCGGGTCATCGTGCTGCACCAGGGGCGCATGCTCGCAGACGATAGCCCGCACAATGTGGTGCGCAACCCGGAAGTGATCGAGGCCTATCTGGGCGACGAGATGGTCCGGCCCGATGAGCAAGCGCAAGAGCAGGATCTGGCGGTGATCTCATGATGTGGTACCGCGAAACCCCCTTTGTGCTTGGTCAGAGTGGGCGGGCCCATCTTCAGGTGCGCGGCCTGAGTGCCGGCTATGGTGCCTTTCTTGTATTGCGTGAGTTGCGGTTTGAGGCCCGGCCCGGCCTGACGGTTATTCTGGGCCCCAACGGTGCGGGCAAGACCACCCTGCTCAGGGCCCTGATGGGCCTGATACCGCGCAGCGGCATGGTGCTGCTCAATGGCGAGGATTTGCCCGAAAAGACCCATGAGATTGTCAAGGGCGGCGTCACCCTGGTGGCTGAGGGCCGTCAACTTTTTCCGCAAATGACGGTGCTGGAAAACCTGGAGCTGGGTGGCTGGCTGATTAACCGGGCCGAGCGAGCCCGGCGCATCGAACTTGTCATGAATGATTTTCCCAAGCTGCGCGAACGCGCGCAGCAATTGGCCGGTACCATGAGCGGCGGGGAGCAGCAGATGGTCGCGGTGGCGCGGGCCATGATGAGCGCCCCACGCCTGCTGATGCTCGATGAGCCCTCGCTGGGTCTGGCGCCCAGGATGGTGGATGAGCTCCTGGGCATGGCACGGCGAATTGCCGACCAGGGTACTACCGTGCTGATGGTGGAGCAGAATGTGAGAAAGGCCCTGGCGATCGCCGACCGCGGCTATGTGCTGGAGCGTGGCGCCCTGGTGGCCAGTGGACCAGCAAAGCTGCTGCAGCGCTCCAATGTCATCCGCGAAGCCTACCTGGGCGCTGAGGATGTGGACAAAACCACCGCAGCCGATGCAGTGCAGCGCCGCCGCAAAGTCAGCAGGGTCTAGCTGAAACCATTTTCTGAAGGAGAACTTGCATGTCCGATATGTCCATGCTGATCAATGGCCTGAAGGTGACCGCCGAGCGCGGCGCCACCTTTGAGCGGCGCAACCCGCTGGATGGCACCGTGGCCTCGCGTGCCCCCGCCGCGTCCCCCGCTGATGCGGTGATGGCGGTGGAGGCGGCTGCCGAGGCCTTCAAGACCTGGAGCCAGAGCGGCCCGAGTGAGCGGCGCGCCTTGCTGCTCAAGGCCGCCGATGCGCTGGAGGCCAAGACACCGCAGTTCGTCGAAGCGGTGGCAGCCGAGACCGGCGCCTCGGGTCATTGGGCCGGCTTCAATGTCTTTTTGGCCGCCGGCATGATCCGCGAGGCCGCCGCCCTGACCACCCAGGTCTCGGGCGAGGTGATTCCCTCGGACATACCGGGCTCGCTGGCCATGGCGGTGCGCCAGCCCGCTGGTGTGGTGCTGGGCATTGCCCCGTGGAACGCGCCGATCATCCTGGGGGTGCGCGCGATCTGCGTGCCGCTGGCCTGTGGCAACACGGTGGTGATGAAGGGCTCGGAGAACTGCCCGCGCACCCATCAGCTGATCATTGAGGCCTTTCAGGAGGCAGGCTTTCCGCCGGGCGTGGTCAACTACATCACCAACGCGCCGGCTGATGCTGGCGTGGTGGTGGAGGCCATGGTGGCGCACCCGGCGGTGCGCCGGGTCAACTTCACTGGTTCCACCCGGGTGGGCAGGATCATCGCCATGACCTGCGCCAAGTACCTCAAGCCGGTGGTGCTGGAGTTGGGTGGCAAGGCCCCGATGCTGGTGCTGGACGATGCCGACATCGATGATGCGGTCAACGGCGCAGCATTTGGCTGCTTTGCCAACAGCGGACAGATCTGCATGTCCACCGAGCGCCTCATCGTGGATGAAAAGATCGCGGATGTCTTTGTCAAGAAATTTGTCGACAAGGCCAAGGCCTTGCCGGTGGGCGATCCACGCAAGCCCGAGCCGGTGGTGCTGGGCTCTGTCATTGGCATGAACACGGTGGACCACTGCAATGCGCTGATCGACGATGCGGTGTCCAAAGGTGCCAAGCTGCTCTGCGGAGGCAAGGCAGAAAACACCCTGATGGCTGCCACGGTGCTCGACCATGTGACCCCGGCCATGCGCATCTATCATGAGGAAAGTTTTGGCCCGGTCAAGCCGATTGTGCGGGTCAAGGGGGTTGAGGAAGCCGTGGCCTGCGCCAATGACAATGAGTACGGCCTGTCTGCTGCGGTGTTCGGGGGCGATATTGCACGCGCCTTCAATGTGGCGCGCCGCATCGATTCAGGCATCTGCCATGTCAATGGGCCAACCGTGCACGATGAGGCGCAGATGCCATTTGGCGGCGTCAAAGGCTCAGGCCTGGGGCGCTTCGGCGGCAAAGCAGGCATTCATGAATTCACCGAACTGCGCTGGATCACGCTGCAAACCTCACCCCGCCACTATCCATTCTGAAGGCCATGCCCGCGCCAAGAGCGCGTTAAAACTCGCCCGCTAGCGACATTGGTTCGCTTGCCCCTTGGCCGGGCAAGCTGGCGCGCGCTCAGGCCGCTTCGCGGTAGAACGGCCCGGACTTGAGCGGCCGGGCTGCCAAAGGCCTCACCGCCTCCTCGATGGCGTGAATATGCTCCGCGGTGGTGCCACAGCAACCACCCACGATATTGACCAGGCCCTCGGCGGCAAACTCGCGCAACAGACGGCTGGTGACTTCTGGCGTCTCGTCAAAGCCGGTCTCGCTCATCGGGTTGGGCAGGCCGGCATTGGGGTAGCAGCTGATGAAGGTGTCATCGGCCACCTTGGCCAGCTCCTGCAGGTAGGGGCGCATCAGCGCGGCGCCCAGGGCACAGTTCAGGCCCACCGCCAGCGGCCGCGCGTGGCGCACGCTGTGCCAGAAGGCGGTGACCGTCTGGCCGCTGAGGATGCGGCCAGAGGCATCGGTGACCGTGCCGCTGATGATCAATGGCAAGCGCTCTCCCGATTGTTCAAAGAACTCGTCGATCGCAAACAGCGCCGCCTTGGCGTTGAGGGTGTCGAACACAGTTTCCAGCAGCAGCAGGTCAGCTCCTCCCTCGGCCAGGGCTTGCACCTGCTCCAGGTAGGCTGCGCGCAGCTCCTCAAAGCTCACATTGCGGGCACCCGGGTCATTCACATCCGGGCTGATGCTGGCAGTCTTGGGGGTGGGGCCCAGGGCGCCGGCCACAAAGCGGGGTTTGTCAGGCGAGCTGTAGGCGTCGCAGGCCGCGCGAGCCAGCCGCGCTGAGGCCAGGTTCATTTCTCGCGCCAGTTCGGACATGCCGTAATCGGCCTGTGCAATGCTGGTGGCACCGAAAGTGTTGGTTTCGATCAGGTCGGCGCCAGCAGCCAGATAGCCTTCATGGATATCACGGATGACCGAGGGCTGGGTCAGCGAGAGCAATTCGTTGTTGCCCTTGACGTCTCTGGCGAAGCTTTTGAAACGCTCGCCACGGTACTGGGCCTCACCCAGGCGGAAGCGCTGGATCATGGTGCCCATGGCGCCGTCCAGGATGGCGATGCGCCGGTCCAGGATGTCGGGCAGGGCCTGGGCGCGGGTGTAGTTCATCGGCTTCATGGAAGGATTGTAAAAGTCCGGGACAATCCGGGGCATGTCCACCAGCCCAACCCAGGAGATATTGCGCCAGGTATTTGGCTACGAGTCGTTTCGCGGCCCCCAGCAAGCCATTGTGGAGCATGTTCTGGCGGGCGGCGATGCCCTGGTGTTGATGCCCACTGGCGGGGGCAAGTCGCTCTGTTACCAGGTGCCTGCCATCGCCCGTCAGCGGCTTGGTCTGGGCACAAGCATCGTGGTCTCGCCCCTGATTTCGCTCATGCATGACCAGGTGGGCGCCCTGCATGAGGCGGGTGTGGAGGCGGCCTATCTCAATTCCAGCCTGGATGCTGACGAAGCGATGCAGGTGGAGCGGCGTCTGCTGCGTGGCGAATTGACCTTGCTGTATGCGGCCCCTGAGCGGCTGACCACACCACGCTTTCTGGCCCTGCTCGACACGCTTGACCAGCGAGGCCAACTGGCTTTGTTTGCCATTGACGAGGCCCATTGCGTGAGCCAATGGGGGCATGATTTTCGGCCCGAGTATCGGCTCCTGACTGTTTTACATGAGCGTTATGCACACGTGCCGCGCATGGCGCTGACCGCCACCGCCGATGCGCTGACTCGGGCCGATATTGTGGAGCGCTTGCAGCTCGAGGGCGCGCAGCACTTCATCAGCAGTTTTGACCGACCCAATATCCGCTACACGATTGTTGAAAAAAAAGACGGCCTGGTTCAGCTCTTGCGTTTTATAGAAAGGGAGCATCCGCAGGAGGCCGGCATCGTCTATTGCCAGTCACGCAGGCGGGTGGAAGAAGTGGCTCAAGCGCTCTGCAAGGCCGGGCTGACCGCACTGCCCTACCACGCCGGCTTGGACAGCGCCATTCGCCAGACCCACCAAAACCGTTTTCTGCGCGAGGAAGGGCTGGTGATGGTGGCCACCATCGCCTTTGGCATGGGCATCGATCGGCCGGATGTGCGCTTTGTCGCCCACCTGGACATGCCTAAAAATATCGAGGGCTACTACCAGGAAACAGGACGTGCAGGCCGCGACGGTGCACCAGCCGATGCCTGGATGGTCTACGGGCTGCAGGATGTGATCAACCAACGGCGCATGATCGATGAAAGCCCGGCCGATGAGTCTTTCAAGCAGGCCATGCGCGGCAAGCTCGAGGCCTTGTTGGCGCTGGCCGAGGCGACCGATTGTCGAAGGGTTCGCCTGCTGGGCTATTTTGGCGAGCAATACCAGGCACCGGGCGCGGGGGAGGCCTGCGGCAATTGTGACAACTGCCTGCAACCACCTGGTGTTCGTGATGCCACCGAGCTCGCGCGCAAGCTGCTCAGCTGTATCTACCGGGTGCAGCAGGCCAGCGGGCTGAGCTTTGGAGCTGGCCATATCCTGGACATCCTGCGTGGCAAAGCCAGTGACAAGGTGATGCAGCATGGCCACATGGGCCTGAGCACTTTTGGCATTGCCGCCTCACACAGCGAAAGCGAGTTGCGTGCGGTATTGCGCCAGTTGATTGCCCTGGGCGCGGTGGCGGTCGATGGGCAGGCCTTCAACACCCTGCACCTCACGGCTGGCTCGCGCGATGTGCTCAAGGGTGGGGTGCAGGTGAACTTGCGCGAATCGGTGGCCGCTGCCGGGTCGGGGCGTGCGCGCCGGCGTGCGCCGACAGCATCTGCCGCGGCAGCCCAGCTCGATGCCCAGGCACAAATCCGATTCATCAACCTGAAGGCCTGGCGTGCCGAAGTGGCCAGCCAGCACAACCTGCCCGCCTACCTCATCTTCCACGATGCCACCCTGGCTGCAATTGCTCAAAGTGCGCCGCAGAGCCTGGACGCCCTGAGCGGGATCAGCGGCCTGGGCGCCAAGAAGCTGCAGGCCTATGGCGCCGAGGTGCTGCGTGTGGTGGCCTGCTGATTTGGCGCTACATTGGCGCCATGGAGCAAGATAGCCTGCAGGACAATGCTGCCAATGCCTTTTGCCTGGTGATGACCAGCGTGGCCAGCGAAGAGGATGGCGCAACCCTGGCGCGCGCCCTCCTGAATGAGCGTTTGTCTGCCTGCGTGCAGCTGTTACCGATTCGCAGCTTCTATGTCTGGCAGGGGCAAGCCTGTGATGAGCCCGAGCACCTGGTGTTGATCAAGACGCGAGGCGAGCTTTACGAGGCGGTGGAAAACTTTATCCGTCAGCGGCACAGCTACCAAGTGCCCGAGATTTTGCGTTTGCCGATCGACGCCGGCTTATCAGCGTATCTGGATTGGGTCAGGGCACAGACCCAGCTTGACCAGGCCTAATGCCGGTGAAAGCTTGACTCGTAGGCGACAGCCGCACCGGTCATGGTGTTTTGCAGTCGCTCAATGGCGCGGCCATGCCGCGTGCTGGCCAAGCCGCCACGAGCCTGCTGGCTGTGATAGTCCATTAATTCTTTGAGCTTGCTGCGGCAGGCATCCAGCACGCCACCCAGATGCAACGCGATATAAGCCACATGGTCGGCATGCGTTTGCTGAAACTCCACCGACCACTGTTCGAACAGCTGCGATTTGTAGGTGCCCTTGGCGGGTGTCTTGATGAGCTTGTGCATAAAAAAGAGACGCAAAACACTGGGTTTGGATACAGCTCTGGTGAAGTCTTGGGTCTGTTTCAGCCACAAGGCGTATCCGCGAGTGTCTATCACGCACGACACCGCGGTTTGGTTGACAGATCCTTCGGGCTCGGTGAAAAACGTGCAGGGGAATGGCAACCGGTAAGCGGGGTAGAATTTGGGCTCCCAAATCATTCAACCGACCAAACAGCAACATGTCCACGCCGTCCACCCAGCACGATGACAGCACCGACGATCCTGTCGAGCGCATTGTTGGCGCCATCCCGATTGTCATTCCCGCAGCCGGCGCCCTGTTGATCTTTCTCCTGGCCTTTATCGCCATCTACGTGGGCTGAGCGTCTGTTGGCGGTGATCCGGTGGCGTGAACCCCGGTGCCGCAACACGGGCTAATTGTTGGCCCGCTTCATGAACTGCTGCGCTGCGGCATGATGTGGATACCGTGGGCCGGCAGCCTGACCAGCAAAGGGCTGCCCCTGACCGCCCCCAGCGCGCGCAATTGCGCGGTGGACAGATTGAGTGTCAGCCGGGTATTGCGCAAGGCCTGAGGCGACAGGGTGCACAAGCTGGTTTCACCCAGGGCCAGCATTTCCTGCAGCTCGCAGATGACTTGGTTGTCCTGGTCGCCGGCGTGCGTGGCGCTGTTGTCTGGCGCATGGACTTCCACATATTCGCCAAGCACAACCCAGGATACTGCCACCCCGTCATCCAGACGGTTCTTGTCAACCACCCGCAACTGCAGCACGGCCCCGCTGCTGTCCTGCCAGTTCAGCCGTCCCCATCCAGGCGCCTGCTTGAAAAAACGCCCGGCAAAGTGATTCTGGATGCCTACCAGCTGGGCTACCCGTGCATTGCGCGGACTGGCAAACACCTTGGCGGGTGGACCACTTTGCAGGGTTTGGCCGCCATCCACAATCACCACCCGGTCTGCCAGCCGACGCGCTTCAGCCAGGTCATGGGTGACCAGCACCATCGGGGTGGACATCTCCTGGCGCAAGGCCGCCAGCTCGCGGTAGAGCGTTTGACGCGTGGGCGCATCAACCGCCGAGAAGGGCTCGTCCAGCAGCAGCACGCCCTGTTGAGGCTTGCCGCTATCGGTCGCAGGGGTGATTCGGCGCAGGGCGCGGGCCAGGGCTACCCGCTGCTGCTGTCCGCCCGAGAGCTGGGCCGGTCGGCGTTGCGCCAGGCCGGACAGCCCCAGCCGCTCAAAGAGCGCATGCAGACCCTGGTCATGCAAAAGCTTGACGGGTGTTGGACCGGCGATCGCCACATTTTGTAGCGCAGTCAAATGCGGAAACAGCGCATAGTGCTGAAACACCAGCCCCACCCTGCGCTGCTGAGCTCTCAGGGCTAGCCCGCGGCTGCTGTCAAACCAGGGCTCATCACCCACTTGCACCAAGCCACTCAGTCGCGGCGCATGCAGCAGGCCGGCCACCGCGCGGAGCAAGGAAGTTTTGCCGCTGCCCGAGGGGCCCACCAGGGCGATCAGCTCGCCGGCGGCGCACTCGAATTCAGCCTCCAGGGCGATCGGCCCGGGATTGCGCAGGCGGACCTTGAGACCCATCAGCGGCCCGGCACCATGGGCTTGGCGGATTTGCTGCGATCGCTGGCAAATACCAGGGCCAGGGCCAGCAGTGACAACAGGACCAGGGCCAAGGCCATCTGGTGGGCGCCTGCCAGGTCAAAGGCCTGCACCCGGTCGTAGATGGCCACACTCAAGGTGCGTGTCTCGCCCGCAATGCTGCCGCCCACCATCAACACCACCCCAAACTCACCCAGGGTGTGGGCCACGGTCAGGGCTGCACCTGCAAGTACCCCGGGCCAAGCCAGGGGCAGCTCAATTTTCCAGAATGTTTGCCAGGAGGTGAGCCCGCTGACCCAGGCGGCCTCGCGTAGGTTGTCCGGCAGGGCCGCAAAGGCGCGCTGAATCGGTTGCACCATGAACGGCAGGTTGATCAACACGCTGGCCAGGAGCAAACCCTCAAAGCTGAACACCAGCCGCACGCCCAGATGCTGGTTGAACCAGGCGCCGAGGGCTGAATCTGCGCCGAGCGCCAGCAGCAGGTAAAAACCGACCACAGTGGGCGGCAATAACAGCGGCAGCATCAGCAGCGCTTCTGCCAGCGGCTTGCCGCGCCAGGGCGTCCAGGCCAGCCAGCGCGCCAGCACGACGCCCAGGGGCAAGAGAATCAGCGCGGTGAGCGCAGCCAAGGTCAGAGAAACACGGGCAGCCTGCCAATCCATGGCCAGATTATCCGCCCGGTATTGCGCCGGGCCTTCAAGCCGGGTTATCCAGCCCGTATCGACGCATGAGCGCGCGCGCAGCGGGCAGCAACAGGTAGTCGTACAGGCGCGCTGCGTCGGCCTGGGCGGTGCGCAGCAAGATCATGCGCTGGATCAGTGGGGCATGGAGCTGTTCGTCCAGCAGCAGATGGCGCCCCTGAGAGGCAAGCTCCGGTGCCAGCGCCAGCGACAGGGCCGTGATGCCAGCCTGTGCCGCTCCGGTGGTGACAAACTGGGTGGCTTGGGCAATGTTTTCGCCCAGCACCAATTTGGCAGCAACCAGCTCCCACAAACCCAGTCGCATCAGGGCCTCGCGCGCGGCCCGGCCATAGGGCGCATGCTCCGGGTTGGCGATGGCAAATTTGCTGACCCGCCCCCAGTTGTCCTTCAGGCCCTGCAGGCGAGCGTCCAGCGGCAGGGTCGAGTTGCGTGGCAGGAAGATCGCAATGCGCCCGCGGCCATAAATGGCTCCTTCATCGATGGCCCCCCCGGCAAGTCGTCGGCCCATGCCGGCCTGGATCAACTGTCTCACCCAGGCCTGGTCTGCTGACATGAACAAGTCCACCGGCAAGCCCTGCCAAATTTGCCGCACAAAGTTGCCCGACGAGCCAAAGCTGGCTTGTACAGGGATTCCCGTCTCTTGCTGAAACTGATCCAGAAGATGAGTAAGCACAAACTTAAGATCGCTGGCGGCTGCCACTCGAACTGGCTTGGGGGCCTGCGCGCCAAGGCTTAGACCTGATGAGGCCAGCATGCCCAGCCCCATACCCAAGACATGGCGGCGCTTGGGGCTGCGGTGTGATGGCGGCAAAACCGTAGGGGTCATGAAAAGCTCAACACCATCCCTAGGTGATAAAAGGGGTGCGTTTTTGGGGCAAATTGCGCCACAATCCCGGATCCACCAAGCCAGAGACCCGGGGAATCTTCCCGCCAGTCGTCCGCTTGATTATTGATTAGAAACATTTTCAAACTGGGTCATCGCCATGAACTCTCCCGCCATGCAAGGTATCCAACTCAACGCGCCCGCTTATGTCAAGCACCCGCGCTTACTGGCCTGGGTGGCCGATATGGTTGCCCTGTGCAAGCCGTCATCCATCCATTGGTGCGATGGGAGTGAGGAAGAATACCAGCGCTTATGCGATCAGTTGGTGAGGGCGGGCATTTTCATCAAGCTCAATCCGGCCAAGCGCCCAGGCAGTTACCTGTGCCGCTCGGATGCCAGCGATGTGGCCCGGGTGGAGGACCGTACTTTTATATGTTCGGCCCGTCAGGAGGACGCCGGCCCGACCAATAACTGGATCGACCCGATCCAGATGCGCGCTCTGATGCAATACGGCAAAGATGGCCAGCCCGCCTTGTTTGATGGTTGCATGCGCGGCCGAACCATGTATGTGGTGCCCTTCTCCATGGGGCCGCTGGGTAGCGATATCGCCCATATCGGGGTCGAGCTGTCGGATAGTGCCTATGTGGCGGTGAACATGAAGCTCATGACCCGCATGGGCAAGCCGGTGTACGAGGTGCTGGGTACCGATGGCGAGTTTGTGCCCGCCATGCACACAGTGGGCGCCCCTTTGCAGCCCGGCCAGGCCGACAGCCGCTGGCCCTGCAACCAGACCAAGTACATCGTTCACTACCCGGAAACCCGTGAGATCTGGTCCTTCGGCTCGGGCTACGGCGGCAACGCCTTGCTGGGCAAGAAATGTTTCGCCCTGCGCATTGCCTCCAATATGGGGCGCGACCAGGGCTGGCTGGCCGAGCATATGCTGATCCTGGGTGTCACCAATCCGCAGGGCAAGAAATACCATGTGGCGGCGGCCTTCCCCAGTGCCTGCGGCAAGACCAATTTCTCCATGATGGTGCCGCCCAAGGGCTTCGAGGGCTGGAAGGTCACCACCATAGGCGACGACATAGCCTGGATCAAGCCTGGCAGCGATGGCCGCATGTACGCGATCAACCCCGAGGCCGGCTACTTTGGGGTGGCTCCTGGCACCAATTACCAGACCAACCCCAACTGCATGGACTCGCTCAAGCGCGATGTGATCTACACCAATGTGGCACTGACCGATGATGGCGATGTCTGGTGGGAAGGCATGGATGGCGCGCCGCCGGCGCATGCGATTGACTGGCGCGGCCAGGACTGGACACCACAGATCGCTCGCGAATCTGGCGCCAAGGCAGCCCACCCCAACGCCCGCTTCACCGTGGCCGCCACCAACAACCCGGCGCTTGACCCTGAATGGGACAACCCCAAAGGGGTGGCGATTGACGCCTTCATCTTCGGCGGCCGACGCTCCAACACCGTGCCACTGGTGACCGAGGCGCGCAATTGGGTGGAGGGGGTGTATATGGCCGCCACCATGGGCTCTGAAACCACGGCCGCCATCATTGGCCAGCAGGGGGTGGTCCGGCGCGACCCCTTCGCCATGTTGCCCTTTACCGG